>JBFFJV010000001.1:0-37076 GCA_041555695.1 Thiohalomonadaceae bacterium
AGTAACGATGAAATCGGTCACATGTCCGGTGCGCTGAACAACATGCTTAAGGTAATCCACGGCGCGTTCGACGTTGTAAGCCAGGCGGCGCTCGCTGTAGATAGCAGTGCGAACGATGTGGCCGGACGCGCTTCTGCCAACCGTTCTCGTGCGCAGCAGCAGCAACAACGTGCGCAGGAGGCATCACAGGTAATCGGTGAAATGGGTGCGACGGCCGGTAAGGTTCGGAACGCTACCGCAGCCCAGCAGGAGGCGGCTGTGGCATCGCAGGGACGAGTTGCTGAGCTGCTGCAGAAAATGCAGCAGGTAGCCTCTACCGCCATGTCTTCCGATGCTGAGGTACAACAGACTCTTGAGCGCGTAGGCGAGATGGGTGAAACCGGTGCCAAGGTTGTGGCCAGTGCGCAGACGCAGGAGCAGATGGTAGAGCGTGTTACCAAGTCTATCGAAGAGATGGTTAACTCGGTGGGTGAGATGCAGAACGCGGTAAACCAGGCCTCTGAATATGGTCGCTCATCACTGGAAGCTGCCGAGGAGGGTGCCCGTTCGGTATCCGCAACGGTAGACGGTATGCGCTCCATCTCCGAGTCATCCGAGCAGATTTCTGAAATCATCGATGTAATCACCGAGATTGCCGAGCAAACCAACCTCCTTGCCCTTAACGCGGCGGTAGAGGCGGCCCGTGCCGGTGCGCACGGTAAGGGTTTCGCGGTGGTTGCGGACGAGGTAGGTAAACTGGCGCAACGTTCATCCGAGGCGGCAAAAGAGATCACACAGTTGATCAAGGATTCAAGCTCCGGCGTAGCCGAGGGTGTGCGACTTTCTGACATGTCACAACAGGCACTGCAGAAGATTGACGAAGGTGGTCGCGTAAACATGCAGGCCATCGAGGGTATCGCCAAATCAGCGCAGAGTCTGAACGATGCCACCGGCCAGGTTCAGAACCTGATTGAGGAACTCAACGTACTGGCCCGTGAAATCGGGGGTATGGCGGGTGAGCAGGGTACACGTCGTGCTGCGGCACAGCGTGCGCTTGACATGGTGGTAGATTACTCCAAGTCGATCACCAATCTGGTTGCCGAGGCCAACGACAGCGTTCGGGAGATTAACAGCCAGATGGAAGGGGTTGTGGAACGCTCCAATGAGATGAACAAGATGACCGCTGAGCAGGCAAAACGTTCGCAGATGGTATCGTCCATCTCTGCTGAAACAGCCGAGGCTGCAGAGCAGACCGTGGAAGGTGCCGGTGTGGTGGTAACTGTAACCGGTGACTTGCAGAAGCAGTCGCAGAGCCTTACTGAACAGGTACAGCAGTTCAAGATCTAAACGGATTGCCAGGGTGCCATGTGGCCTGAGAATGACAGGCCCATGGTTTGGCAGATGTTTGCAGACTGTACCGATATTCAGGGGATAGTGTTATGGCGGAAAGAGTAGGATTTGACAAGATAGAAGAGGATGAAGATGAGGGCATGCTACAGCTTGTCGGCTTTGATATTGCCGATGAGCAGTTTGGTGTCGATATCCTCATGGTGCAGGAGATCATCCGTTCGGCAAAGGTCACCTCAGTGCCCAACTCGCCGGAGTTTGTTGAGGGGGTGATTAATTTGCGCGGTAATATCATTCCGGTGGTCGATCTGCGCAAACGTCTTTACCTCTACAATGAGGCATCAGAGCAGAAGCGTTCGTGGGTACTCATCCTTAATATCGGTGAGCGTGTTGTTGGCTTTATCGTCGATCAGGTTACGCACGTTATCAAAGTATCGGAAGATAGTGTGCAGCCACCACCGGAGATCGTGATCTCCGGCCTGGAGAGCCAGTACATTCAGGGTGTATGCGAGTTGGGTAACAGCCTGCTGGTGATCCTCAACTTCTCGCGTGTACTGTTTAGTGATGAGTACAACATGTTGCAGGACCTTGAGAGCGAAGAGATCGTGCTTGATGAGGAGATGATGGTCGATTAACTCACCATCGGAGTGGATAGTGTAATGGGTAAAAATGTTCTGATAGTCGAAGACTCTGCGATGATGCGAAAGATCATCACCAAGGAGTTGGTCAATGCCGGCCACACCATTATTGGTGAGGCCAGTGACGGTGCGGAAGCGGTACAGATGTACCAGAGTCTTAGACCTGAAATCGTCACCATGGACATTACGATGCGTGGCATGGACGGTTTTACTGCTGCCCAGGAGATCCTCGCCATTGATCCGGATGCGAAGATCCTTATCCTCTCCAACCTCAATGAAGATAAGTACCGGGACAAGGCTGAAAAGCTGGGTGTCATTGGTCTGGTAAATAAGCATAAATCGAGTGAGATTCTTGATCTCATCGGTTGAAAGTTCTCGTCCTGGCACTTCGTGCCTCAGCGCGCTGAGTGGCGTTCTGGGAGCCGTGGGCAATGGAACCATTGAGCATATAGGGAATGGTTATGAGTAATATCGATTTGTCACTTCTTCCCGATTTCATCGTGGAGGCGGAGGAGCATCTCGAAGAGATGGAGGCGCTGCTGCTAAGACTGGTGCAGCAACCCGATGATCTGGAAGTGCTTAACGATATCTTTCGTCCGATCCACACCATAAAAGGTGGCGCGCAATATATCGGTCTGGAAAAGATCTCTCAACTATCACATCGTCTTGAGGACTTGCTGGATCTGTTGCGAGAAGGCTCCATGGTCTCCAACAGTGAGATTGTGGAAACCCTGATAACTGCTGCCGACAGAATCAAACTACTGGTCAGTGAGCTGGAAGCACACCAGAGTGAAGATTCTGATGTCGATGAACTGGTTTCCAGTCTTACCTACTGGATTGATGGTGACAGTGCCAGCCCTGAGGTCGCGGTTTCTACTGAGGACTCCCGCGGCAGTGAGATGGTAGAGCAGAGCATTGCTTCACCCTATGCGGCAGAAGAAGACAAGGAACTCTATGCCATCTTCGAGGCGCATTTGCAGGAACAGTTTGGTGAGCTTTCGGTACTGCTAAATCAGCTGGCATCAGGCGGTGATGTCACAGCACTGTTGCAACAGTCACTCAACGTGCTGGAGCAGATGCGCTCCTCAGCAAACTATATGGATTACGTTGATTTGGTGCAGCGCTACCAAATCTGGAAGAGTGACCTGGAAGCCGCCTTGCATCGTAGCAACAATGGCGAGCAGCTACAGCTTGAGTCGCTGTCACGCAATATGCGGGAACTGACAGAGCTGTTTCCCATTCTTCAATCAGTAGAAGTTCCGCTCTCTAGCGGCTTGGCTGAGGCTGCCCCTGCTGCTGATGAGCAGGTGGATATAACTGATGCGGTTGCGCGTGCCTTCGCCGAGGCATCAGCGGGTGCTACAGAGGCTGATAACCCATCTAATGATGAGGCTGCAGGCAATATTGATCTTTCCCTGCTTCCCGATTTTATTGTCGAGACAGAAGAGCACCTTGATGAGATGGAGGCTCTGCTGCTGAAGTTGATGCTGCAGCCTGATGACCGCGATGTGTTAAATGACATCTTTCGTCCCATCCACTCCATTAAGGGGAGTGCGCAGTACATCGGTTTAACCAAAATATCACGCCTTAGTCATGTGCTTGAGGACCTGCTCGACCTGCTACGCCAGGGTGATCTCGAGTCAAACTTTACTATCGTCGAAACATTGATTGCGGCACGTGATCGTATTTTGCGTATTAACGATGAGTTAAAACAGCACCAGCAGGAAGATTCAGATGTTGCTGATCTGATCGAGGCACTGAACCGGCTGCTGCCGGCATCGACACCCGTGGCAGAAGATGCTGCTTCTTCTTCCGTAACGGCCGGGGCCCCAGCCATCTCCTCCATTGAGTCGTCTAGTTCCGCCGTCGTCTCACCTTATCAGGAGGAGGATGATAAGGAGCTATTTGAAATCTTCCTGGGGCATTTGCAAGAGCAGTATGATGAGCTGGTCATACTGCTGCAGGATATTGCGGGTGGCGCTGACAAGGTGGCGGCGTTGACGGGTTGTTCGGAGGTGGTCGCTAAGATGTCCTCCTCGGCCAACTACATGGATTATGTCGATCTGGTGCAGCGCTACAAGATTTGGCAAAACGAGATCACCAAGGCACAAGATGATCTGCTGGCCGGGACTGAAACCTCGATCGCCTTTATGCAGCATAATCTGGATGAACTGGCTGCACTGTTTCCGCAATTACGCTCGGCGGATGCCGCGGTCATCGGTAGCACAGAGTCCAGCATTAAAGTGGTCGTGAATGAGCCTGTGGTCGGTGGTCTGGAAGATACCCTGGCTAAGAAGGCCTCTGCTGAGCGCACCGCCGCGGCACAGAGTGCCTCTTCTGCCTTCGATGCGCAGCTATTTAATAGCCTGGCTGGTGCCCTTGACCGCTCTATGCCTCAGGCATCCAGTGATGAGTATGAAACGCTCAATCAGATCTTTGATGAGTTGGTATCGGGTGAGCCAGAGCAAAAAGCTGAATCTGTTGCAGCACCAGCGAAACCGCTGGCAAGGGCGAAGCCTGCTGCGACGGCTGAAGCACAGAAGAAATCTGCAGAGAGCAAGATTAAGAAAAGCGTCCGTGTGGATGCTGAGAAAATCGACACCCTGATGAATCAGGTGGGTGAGCTGGTGGTCGACCGTTCCTACTTCTTCCAGCTGATGTCAGAAATGCGCAATCTGCAGCGCCACCTCAAGGATACCCTGGGGCTGGAGCAGAAAGAGGTGAAGATGCTGCGCACCTTTACCTATCGTCTCGGTGAGGCAATCGCCTCGTTAGGCCGCACCTCCAATGACCTGCAGGAAGGTGTGATGAAGATGCGCATGCTGCCCATCTCTCAGATCTTCAATCGTTACCCAAGACTGGTACATGACCTCACGCGTAACAGCGAGAAGAAGGTTAACCTGGTGGTCAAGGGTGAGGATACTGAACTGGATCGCATGATTGTTGAAGAGCTGTCTGATCCGCTGATCCACATTATTCGCAACTCTGTTGATCATGGACTGGAAGTCGAGTCTGAACGGCGGGAGAAGGGCAAAAATGATGAAGGAACCCTGGTGCTCGAAGCGTACCAGGAGAGTAACCACATTGTTATCGAAGTCACCGACGACGGTAAGGGTATCGACCCGAATAAGGTTCGCCAAAAGGCAATCGAGAAAGGTCTCTACAGTGCCGAAGAGCTGGATCGCTTTACCAGTGATGAGTTGATAGCGTTGATCATGACCGCCGGCTTCTCGACCGCGGACAAGATCACGGGTACCTCCGGGCGAGGTGTCGGTATGGATGTGGTGAAGAAGAACATCGAGAAGCTTAACGGCACACTGGAGATTGATTCCAGAGTGGGTGTCGGGACGCAAATGCGCCTGAAGATTCCGCTGACCCTTGCCATTATCCACGCGCTGATGGTTCGTGTGAGTGATGATCTCTTTACCATTCCGCTGGCTAATGTTGACGAGACGGTACGTATTTTCAAGGATGAGACCTTTACCGTTGAGGGCGTCGAGGTGATTCATCTACGTGGTGAGACATTGCCGATATTCCGCCTATCTACCCTGTTTGGGGCGACGGGTGTCCAGGAGGGGGAAAAGTCCTTCGTCGTGATCGTGAGTGTTGGCGGACAACGTACCGGTTTTGTCGTTGATGAGCTGTTGGGTCAGGAAGAGGTGGTCATCAAGCCGCTGGCAGATTATGTGCAGGACAAGAGCGGGTTCTCTGGCGCCACCATCATCGGTGATGGGCGTATTTCACTCATCCTCGATGCCTATGAGATGGTGCGTATGACCGCTAACAAACAGGCGAAAAGGCAGAAGCAGCAAGCGGATATGCTCAAGTCGAAGATTCGAAGAAAGGGCATGCCATCCCGCACTGCGGTTGTTGAAGGTGCTGCCGAGTAGGACGTGGCATTTCTGTGCTCAAATACAAAGCTTCGTAAATATGGCTAATAAAATAAAAGTACTCATTGTTGATGACGCCTCCTTCATGGTGAAGGCGTTACGCGACATTCTGGATTCTGATCACGATATCGAGGTGGTGGGAAGCGCGCGCAATGGGAAAGATGCAGTCGAGAAGATTAAGAAGCTGCGTCCGGATGTTATTACCCTTGATGTCGATATGCCGGTGATGGATGGTATTCAGGCCATTCGTCACATCATGATTGAGTGTCCGGTTCCTATCGTTATGTTGAGCTCACTGTTTGCCCATGGTGATATCACCTTTGAGGCATTGCGTCTTGGCGTAGTCGATTTTTTGCCCAAACCATCAGGGGCTATTTCAACAGATATCCATACCCAGCGTGCCGAGCTGGTTGAACGCGTCAAGCTTGCGGCATCAATTAAGCTGCACAATGTGCAACGGGTGAAGCTTAATAAAGTTGATGCCCGCGAAGATATTACCAGTCGCTACCAGTATCAGTCGCTTGATTATCTGATGGCGATAGGAACCACTCTGGGTGGACCCGGTTCAATTATTCGCCTGCTCTCATCGTTACCGCAAGATGTGCCTGCAGCGATAGTGGCAACCCAGGATATTGAACCGAAGATCCTTCCCGAATTTGTTAATGAGTTCGACCAGTATTCACCGTGGAAGATTGAGGTTGGAACTCGGTCAACGATATTACAGCAGGGTGTTTGTTATGTCTGTTCTACCCGGGTACCGATGAAGATCGGTATCAATGAGCAGAATGAGTCGATTCTGTTGCCCTGTGAGTCAGATGAGTCACCACTGAATGCGCTGTTTTCCTCTGCGGCGGAGGTATTTGAAAACCATACGGTGGGTGTGATCATGACAGGGCATGGTGATGATGGTAAAGAAGGGTTTGCGACAATTCAGAAGCATGGTGGTTTGACCCTTGCTCAGGAAACCCAAACCTGTGTCTATCCAAACCTGACACAGTGTGCCATAGAAAGCGGGGTGGTGGATAAGATTGTCTCCATCACAGAACTGTCCTCGCAATTGGTCGACGCGGTGATGCAGTCCGAGGGAACTGGCATGGCATAAGTGTGCCATCATAGAACAACATAGGTATTTTAATGATTATCTCATGCCCCAAGTGCGGGACGAAATATAACGTCGACAAAGAGCGCTTCAACAAGCCGAATCCAAAGGTTCGTTGTGTGAAGTGTAAGAGTGTTTTTGTTGTACGTATTGTGAAGAAGAGTTCCGATTCGGCAGCCACTAATACGCCGGTAGTGGCTGCACCACGCAAGTCATTCGTGGATACCAGTCCCTGTGTCACGGTGACGGTATGCAATCAGAAGGGTGGGGTGTCGAAGACGAGCACCTGTCTGAATCTTGGGGTATCTCTTGCCGCACAGGGAAAAAAGGTGTTGCTGGTCGACTTTGATGTGCAGGCTAATCTCACCAGCCTGTTGCACCACCATGGGGCCAGGTCCTTCTTCGATGTGATGGGGAGTAGTGAGGCGAAGATTGAGGACTATATTCTCAGTACCGACTATGGCGTATCGTTGTTGCCCTCAAACAGCAAGATGGCCCTGCTGGCAAAGAAACATATGCAGCAGGGGGATTTTGAATACCTGCTGGCAGAAAAGTTGATTGCGATTAAGCCGGAATTTGATTTTATTATTATCGATACCCCTCCCTCTGGTGACTTCTTTACCCTGAACTCACTGCTGGCCTCCGATTTGGCGATCATTCCTACTCAATGCGAATACCTTTCGCTCAACGGTGTTGAGCATATTGTGCGCATGATTTCGGTGATCAATGATAAGCGCGGCCATGGGCTGAAGTACAAAGTGCTGGTGGCTATGTACAATAAGGAGATAACGGCGGCCAACGTGATCCTCGATAAGCTTAAGTCAAAATATACGGATAATTTACTCAGCACCACCATTACGATGGATGGGGCGGTACAGGAGTCACACATTACCCAGAAGCCTCTCTACCACTACAACAAACAGAGTAATGCGTCACAGGAATATGTAGCGCTGGCGAACGAATTGCTGGGGCTGAGTATTAAGTAATATATGAAGCATCTACTTACGAGATATTCTTATCCGCTGATCTCTTTTTCAGTGGTGCTTACCCTGTGGGAGGTTGCCTCCAGGCTCAGTGGTTGGAGTGCGCAGGTGTTTCCTGGTCCGCTGATGGTGGCTGAAGGGGGGATTGAGCTACTGCTGAATGGCAAGTTACTGCGCGACTCTGTGGCTAGTCTGTTTCGTGTCACGATTGGTTTTGACCTGGCGGTTTTGATTGGGATTCCTCTGGGAATTGTCCTGGGCCGCATGAGCCGGCTGAGCAAATTCGTCAATCCGCTGATTCAGTTCTTACGCCCGATTTCTCCGCTGGCCTGGATCCCGCTGGCAATGCTGTGGTTTGGTATCGGGGAGAAACCGGCGATATTTCTGATCTTCCTCTCCTGCTTTTTCCCGCTGGTGACATCGACAGTGATCGCTGTCTACTCGATAAAACCCATCTACTTTCAAGTGGCGTCTAACTTCGGTTTCTCCCGTCGTGAGGTATTGTTCAAGGTGATCTTCCCGGCCATTCTGCCTGAAGTCATTACCGCGCTTCGTATGACTATCGGGATCGCATGGCTGGTGGTGGTGGCAGCCGAGATGATTGCTGTGCAGTCCGGGCTGGGTTATTTGATCCTCGATTCACGAAATGCACTGCGTATGGACTATGTGATGGTGGGCATGATTACCATTGGTATTATCGGCATTATGCTCGACTACCTGATGCGTCGCCTGTCTGAGATTCAAGAGGTTAAATGGCGCACTCTGGCGTCATAGGGACAGGTTTCGGTAATGAGTAAAATTAAAATTCAAAACCTGTGCAAGCATTATATTGACCGTCGAACGCAGATGCGTAGTGACACGGATACCGCTGGTAAAGGCAAGTGCAGTAACGTTCTGGATAATATCGATCTGGAGATTGAAGAGGGAGAGATGGTCTGCATTCTGGGGCCTTCAGGTGCCGGCAAGTCGACATTGCTACGCATTGTTGCCGGTCACGATCAGGGAAGCTCAGGTCAGATTTTGATTAATGGTGCTGAGATTAACGGGCCCAGTCAGGATAATATTTTTGTTTATCAGCAGAACGGCCTGCTGCCCTGGTATTCGGTGTGGGAGAATGTTGAGCTTGGTCTACGGCATATTGATGATGATGATGAGAGGAACAACCGCATCCATGAATATATCGATATTGTGGAATTAACGGGCTTTGAGTACCACTATCCGCATCAGCTCTCCGGTGGTATGCAGCGTCGTGCCGAGCTGGCCCGTGCGCTTGCAGTCAACCCGGACATTCTTTTTATGGATGAACCCTTCACCGGACTCGATTACCTGACTCACCTCAAGATTCGCGAAGAGGTGATTAATATGCACCCGTACTATCAGAAAACCACCTTGATGGTGACCCACTTTATTGATGACGCGCTGATTATGGCCGACCGTATCGTGGTGTTGGGGGAGCGACCTGCCAAGGTGATGATGGTGGAGAAACTCGATTATGCCCGGCCGCGCAATATTGAAAGAGAACCGGGCCTGCGGGAGTTACGTGACAAGATCTTCCTGATGCTGGGGGTCAGCTATGTTGCGTAACAAATTCTGGTCACTAGCCTCTGCTAGTCTCTCCTCCAAGCTTTTTGTCATCCCAGTATTCTGGTTGATTGGCATCAGTGTTGCCCACTATTACCTGAACTTTGAGAGTAGTGATCGCCGGGTTTTTCGCATGGGTTATATGCCGGTGATCACCAATATGGCGGCGCCGCTTCTTGATTACGTCTCAGAGGGTGAGGACGGTGTGCGATACAAGGCAATTAAGTACTCATCCTTTGCCGAGATGGCCGAATCGATACGCAACAACCATATCGATGCGGCCTTCATGATTGCACCACTCTCCATTGTGCTGCGCCAGCAGGGGACCGATATTAAGCTGGTTTATATCGGTAACCGTCACGAGAGCACGCTGGTGACGCGCAAGGACCTTAACATTACCGAGTTTCCGCAGCTGGCAGGTAAGACTGTTGCGGTGCCGATGCGTTTCTCCGGCCACAACCTGAGTGTGCTGCAGCTGGTGAAGAAGTATCAGCTGCAGGGTGATATCAATATTGTGGAGATGAATCCACCGGATATGGCCTCGGCCCTGGCTTCGGGCGAGCTGGATGCCTACTATGTGGGCGAACCCTTTGCCGCGAAGACCCTTAAGTCCGGTCATGCTTCACTGCTATCCTATGCAGAGGATGTATGGCCCAATTTCATCTGTAATCTGGTGATTGTGAATAACTCCCTGATTGAATCTGATCCTGAGTTGATTCAGCAGTTCGTCAGTGCTGCAGCCCGCTCCGGACAATGGGCACAGAAGAACCCTGATGAAGCGGCAGAAATTGCCTCCTCCTACTGGAATCAGGATGTTGAACTGGTGAAATACGCTCTCAATACCCCGAAAAATCGTATCGTTTATGATCAGTTCGTACCACAGGCAGCTGAGATGCAGCAGATCGCAGACATGATGGTGGAGAATGCACTCATTGCTGATCACAGCATTGAGGGCCTGATTGATGACCGATTTGCCAGGAAGGCTGATCTTACCAGGATAGAAGGGCTGGGAAGTGTGCTGCAGAGCGGCTACTAGGGGTCTTAGCTCAAGGCGATTCTCTTTATAGATGTTTGCTCTAATCTGATTTATCATAGGCGTCTTTCGGGAGTAGCTAAAATTCGATGAAAAACCGCCACTTAGGTATTTTCATTCAGCGGCTGTCACTCTTCTGCGGGTTGCTTGCAACTGATTGAATCTGTGAGGAAAATCACGATTTCCCCTTCTTCAACCCGCTAATCTGAGTCCTCTCCCAGAACCGATTAATCCATAGCTGGCTGGCTGATGTTCAGACCGGGCGGCTGTTTTATAAGTATTCGTTATTTGTTATTTGAGGTGTAAAGATGCAGGTTTCAGTTGAGACAACCAACGGTCTTGAGCGTCGTATGACCGTAGAGCTCCCCGTCGAGCGTATTGATGACGAGGTGCAGAACCGCCTCAAGCAGATGAGCCGTAGCGCCAAGGTGAAGGGCTTTCGCCCCGGTAAGGTGCCGCATAAGGTGCTGGCTCAGCAGTATGGAGCGCAGATCCGTGATGAGGTGGTTGGCGAGTTGATCCAGTCCAGTTATTTTGAAGCAGTAAGCAAGGAGAGCCTGCAGCCGGCGGGTATGCCGAGTATCGAGCCTAAGATAAACGAGGCCGGTAAAAACCTGGAATACACCGCTACCTTTGAGGTGATGCCTGAGGTGACTCTGGCCGATGTATCCGGTGCCAAGCTGGAGAAGCGTGTTGCCGAGGTGAGTGACGCAGACCTCGAAAAGATGATGGAAACCCTGCTCAAGCAGCGTGCGACCTGGGAAGCCGTCGATCGTGCCGCAGCCGAGGGCGACCGCTTGAATATCGACTTCAAGGGCACCATTGATGGAGAAGAGTTCTCCGGAAACTCTGGCGAGAATGTCCCGGTTACCATCGGTGCCAAGCGCATGATTGAGGGCTTCGAAGAGGGAATGGTTGGCGCCAAGGCAGGTGATGAGCTCACCCTGGACCTCAGCTTCCCCGAGGAGTACCCCCACAAGGAGGTTGCTGGCAAGCCGGTACAGTTCGCGGTTAAGGTGAACAGCGTGGAAGAGTCCAAGCTGCCTGTGCTGGACGAAGAGTTTGCCAAGAGCTTTGGGATTGGAGATGGCAGTCTTGAGTCCCTGCATCAGGAGGTGCGCCAGAATATGGAGCGCGAAATGAAGCAGGCTCTGACCGAGGGCAATAAGCAGGCGGTGATGGATAAGCTGGTTGAGCTTAATCCAATCGAGGTGCCCCAGGCTCTGGTAGAGAGTGAAGCCGAGAACCTCAAACAGCAGATGCAGCAGCAGATGCACATACCGGATGGCAAGTCTGGGGTCGAGCTCGATAACGGGATGTTCCGTGAGCAGGCGCAGCGCCGTGTCTCTCTGGGCCTGATTCTCTCTGAGCTGATTAAGAGCAAAGGGCTGAAGGCAGATGAAGATAAGGTTCGTGCCAAGGTCGATGAGCTGGCAGCTACCTACGAGGAGCCTCAGCAGGTGATCGACTGGTACTACGGCGATAAGAGCCGCCTGTCTCAGGTGGAGAGCCTGGTACTGGAAGATGCCGTGGTTGACTGGGTATTCGAACAGGCAGATGTGACGGAGAAAAGTGGCAGTTTCGACGAAGTAATGGGTCGAGGCTAACTCAGACCAAGTTAAAGGAAACTGATGCAATGATCGACAACAGCAATATGAACGGTGCACTGGATACGAAAAATCTGGGTTTGATCCCCATGGTGGTCGAGCAGACCTCCCGTGGTGAGCGCTCCTACGACATCTACTCCCGACTGCTCAAGGAGCGGGTAATCTTTGCCGTCGGGCCGGTAGAAGACCACATGGCCAATTTGATCGTGGCGCAGCTGTTGTTCCTGGAGTCGGAAAATCCGGATAAGGACATTCACCTCTACATCAACTCTCCAGGTGGCTCGGTTAGCGCGGGCCTGGCGATTTACGACACCATGCAGTTCATCAAGCCGAAGGTCAACACCATGTGCATCGGCATGGCGGCGAGCATGGGGGCCGTGTTGCTGGCCGGTGGAGCAGAGGGCAAGCGTTTTGCTCTACCGCACAGCCGGGTGATGATTCACCAGCCGCTGGGTGGTTATCAGGGCCAGGCAACGGATATTGAAATTCATGCCCGTGAGATTCTGAAGATTCGCGAACAGCTCAACGGTATTCTCGCCAGCCACAGCGGTCAGCCGATCGAGCGTATCCAGCAGGATACCGAGCGTGACAACTTCATGAGCGGTAGCGAGGCGGTGGAATATGGCCTTATAGATCAAGTGCTTGGTAACCGTGCGGGTGAGGGGGAGTAGTTCCTTCTCGCTCATCAGTCTGGTGGCTGATTCAATCCATAAAGAACAGGGGGTTGAAATATGACGCCAGACTATGCATGTTTGACATATATCGATAGTAATACAGGAATAGGCGATGCCTGAAAATACGACTGGCAAAGGTGATGACAACGGCAAACTGCTCTACTGCTCCTTCTGTGGTAAGAGCCAGCATGAGGTGCGTAAGCTGATCGCCGGGCCTTCTGTCTTTATCTGCGATGAGTGTGTCGAGCTGTGTAACGACATTATTCGTGAAGAGATTCAGGAGGAGTCGAGTGGTAGTGTCGGTAGTCAGCTGCCCACGCCTCATGAGATTAACGAAAGTCTTGATGAATACGTGATTGGCCAGAAACGTGCCAAGAAGGTGCTGTCGGTGGCGGTTTACAACCACTACAAGCGCCTTAATGCCGGGAAGAACAAGGACGAGGTAGAGCTGGCCAAGAGTAATATCCTGCTGATAGGTCCTACCGGTTCGGGTAAGACCTTGCTGGCCGAGACTTTGGCGCGCCTGCTAAATGTGCCCTTCACTATTGCTGATGCCACCACCCTTACTGAGGCGGGTTACGTTGGTGAAGATGTGGAGAACATCATCCAGAAGTTGTTGCAGAAGTGCGATTACGACGTGGAGAAGGCGCAGACAGGTATTGTCTATATTGACGAAATCGACAAAATCTCGCGCAAGTCTGACAACCCTTCGATTACCCGTGATGTATCGGGTGAGGGTGTACAGCAGGCACTGCTCAAGCTGATCGAGGGCACTGTTGCCTCGGTACCGCCGCAGGGTGGTCGCAAGCACCCGCAGCAGGAGTTTTTGCAGGTCGATACCTCGAATATCCTCTTTATCTGTGGTGGTGCCTTCGCCGGACTGGATCGGGTGATTCGGAATCGTTCTGAGAAGGGTGGTATTGGCTTCTCCGCTGAGGTGAAGAGCAAGGATGAGAAGAAGAGCTACACTGAAATGCTACTCAGCGTCGAGCCGGAGGATTTGGTGCAGTATGGCCTGATCCCTGAGTTCGTGGGACGTCTGCCGGTACACGCGACGCTGGAAGAGCTGGATGAGGATGCTCTCGTCTCAATACTTACCGAGCCGAAGAACGCGCTGATTAAACAGTATGGCAGACTCTTCGATATGGAGGATGTGGAGCTGGAGTTCCGCGAGGATGCGCTGCTTTCCATTGCCACCAGGGCGATGGAGCGCAAGACCGGTGCCCGTGGCCTGCGCTCTATCCTGGAGACAACCCTGCTCGATACGATGTATGATTTACCCTCTATGGAAGGAGTGAGTAAGGTGGTGATCGATGCAGGTGTCATTGAAGGCGAGTCTGAGCCGCTGCTGATATACAAAAGCGCCGAGCAGAGCGTCGCTGCAGCTGACTAACCCCTGTCGGGTGCGGTTATCGACACCGCACCCGCAACTATTTTTCCCCTTGATTCCCGCGCGAATAGTCCGCATAATTAATAGCATAGTAAATAGCTTGGTTATTCTGTGCGTGCGGTATTCCGCCCGGCTAGAATGGCCCAAAGAGGTGCAATCCGATGGATGCTAAGGACAAGATTTCTGAAGTAAGCGAACAACTGCGGACGATTCCGGTGCTGCCGTTGCGTGATGTGGTGGTCTATCCACACATGGTTATCCCACTGTTCGTCGGTCGTGATAAATCAATTAATGCACTGGAAGCTGCGATGGAAGAGGACAAGGAGATCCTGCTGGTGGCACAAAGAAGTGCCTCAGAAGATGATCCTGGTGAAGAAGATATATACCGTATTGGTACCCTCTCGACTATCTTGCAGCTACTGAAACTTCCCGACGGTACCGTAAAAGTACTGGTGGAGGGGGGACAGCGCGCCAAGATAGTCAACTTTATCGAACAGGAAGAGTTCTTCTCGGCGCAAATATCGGTGCTGGAGGCCGAGCCCATTGAGGAGCGTGAGGCCGAGGTACTATCGCGTTCAGTGCTCAATCAGTTTGATCAGTACGTCAAGCTGAATAAGAAAGTGCCGCCTGAGGTTTTGACCTCGCTCTCCGGTATTGAAGATGCGAATCGCTTACTCGATACCATTGCCGCGCATATGGCGCTGAAGATCGATGAGAAGCAGGAGATTCTGGCAATTACCGATCTGCGGGAGCGCTTTGAGCACCTGCTGGCGATGATGGAGTCGGAGCTGGATCTATTGCAGGTGGAGAAGCGCATCCGTGGTCGCGTTAAAAAGCAGATGGAGAAGAGCCAGCGCGAGTACTACCTCAATGAGCAGATGAAGGCGATCCAGAAGGAGCTGGGTGACCTTGACGAGGCTCCTAATGAAATGGAGGAGCTGGAGCAGAAGATCGAAAAGGCCGGCATGTCCAAAGAGGCGAAGGACAAGGCCACTGCAGAGCTGAACAAGTTAAAGATGATGTCACCCATGTCCGCTGAAGCGACTGTGGTGCGCAATTATATCGACTGGATTGTGCAGGTGCCGTGGAAGAAGAAATCCAAGGTGAGACACGATCTGGCCTTAGCTGAAAAGGTGCTGGAAGAGGACCACTACGGTCTGGAGAAGGTGAAGGAACGGATCCTCGAATACCTCGCAGTACAGAAGCGGGTGAAAAAACTGAAGGGCCCGATCCTCTGCCTGGTCGGACCGCCCGGTGTTGGTAAGACCTCGCTGGGTAAGTCGATTGCGCGGGCAACCAATCGCAAGTTTGTGCGTATGGCCCTGGGTGGAGTACGTGACGAGGCGGAGATCCGTGGTCACCGTCGTACCTACATCGGTTCAATGCCAGGCAAGATCGTGCAGAATCTTGCCAAGGTTGAGACCCGTAATCCACTGTTCCTGCTTGATGAGATCGACAAAATGGCTTCCGACTTCCGTGGCGATCCCGCCTCGGCGATGCTGGAGGTACTTGACCCGGAGCAGAATCACACCTTTAACGATCACTACCTGGAGGTCGATTATGACCTTTCCGATGTGATGTTCATCGCCACCTCTAATTCAATGAACATCCCCGGCCCGCTGCTGGACCGGATGGAGGTGATCCGCATTGCCGGCTATACCGAGGATGAAAAGCTCAACATCGCACGCCGCTACCTGGTCTCCAAGGAGATGAAGGCTAACGGCCTGAAAGACGATGAGATCGTTATCAACGATGAGGCTCTGCTCGATATTGTGCGCTACTACACCCGTGAGGCGGGGGTGCGTGGCCTGCAGCGCGAGGTGGCCAAGATCTGCCGCAAGGTGGTGAAGGAGCTGGTATCCGATGAGTCGCGCAAGCAGATTAGCGTCGGCAGTGATAATCTTGATGAATTCCTGGGTGTGCGTCGTTTCCGTTTCGGACTGGCCGAGGAGTCGGATCAGGTCGGTCAGGTAACGGGCCTGGCCTGGACCGAAGTGGGCGGCGAACTACTGAGTATCGAAACGGTGGTAGTGCCGGGTAAAGGTAAGCACACCGTTACCGGACAGCTGGGTGATGTGATGAAGGAGTCGATCCAGGCTGCGATGAGTGTGGTGCGTAGCCGCGCCGCTGGCCTGGGAATTCGTCCTGATTTCTACGAGAACCAGGATATCCATGTGCATGTGCCTGAAGGGGCAATCCCCAAAGACGGCCCCAGTGCCGGTATCGGTATGTGTACAGCGCTGGTTTCAGTGCTAACCGGTATTCCGGTGCGTGCTGATGTGGCGATGACCGGAGAGATTACCCTGCGCGGTGAGGTGCTGCCCATTGGTGGTCTGAAGGAGAAACTGCTGGCGGCCTCTCGTGGTGGCATCAAGACGGTAATCATTCCTGAAGAGAATCGTCGTAATCTTGAGGACGTGCCAGATAACATAACAGATAATCTGGATATTCATCCTGTAAAGTGGATCGACGAGGTGATCGACCTCGCCCTGGTGAGCAAACCCGAGCCTCTTTCTGAAGAAGAGGTAATGGAAATTGTCAAGGCGAAAAAGGAAAAGAAACCGAATAACCTGCAAACCCATTAGGGTGATAAAGGCGATAGATGGCGCTATAGTTTTTCCCACTGTCGCCTTTTTACATGAATAAACTAAGCTAAGTTGTTAATAGCTCGATAAGTATCGCTTAAAGCCGCATAAAACCGCGATTTTAAGCAGTACACTGCTTGACAGTAGTAAGAGCCAGTTGGTATAAATTCGCGAAGATTTTTATTGCCGTTCAACATAAATTAAATGGCGGCGTTTTTTGTAAGTGTTATACGTCTTATCTAAATAACTAGAGCAAGACCCAATAATCCTACCAAACGGAACGAGGGGAGAAACCTGTGAACAAATCTGAAATGATTGATGCAATTGCTGAAGGTGCTGATATTTCTAAAGCTGCTGCTGGTCGTGCACTGGATGCGATGGTTGAAGCTGTAACTGAGACTCTGAAAAAGGGTGAAACCGTAAACCTGATCGGTTTTGGTACCTTCGAAGTACGTGATCGCAAGGCTCGTACCGGCCGTAACCCGCAGACTGGTGCCACCATTCAGATCGCTGCTGCTAAATCTCCTGCCTTCAAGGCTGGTAAAGCGCTTAAGGATGCAGTAAACTAGCGCGCCTTTGAGACATCGGGTGCTTAGCTCAGCTGGGAGAGCATCGCCCTTACAAGGCGAGGGTCGGGGGTTCGATCCCCTCAGCACCCACCAAACAAGAAAAGTAAAATTCGGAGCGGTAGTTCAGTTGGTTAGAATACCGGCCTGTCACGCCGGGGGTCGCGGGTTCGAGTCCCGTCCGCTCCGCCAATATTGAACCAAGGGCGCATTTTTATGCGCCCTTTTTTCTTTCTAGAATCCATAAACACAAAATGGCAGCAGGAACATAGCCGATATGCTTCAGATTATTCGAGATCGCGCCCAGGGCGTATTTGCCTGGATTATCGTTGGAATGATTTCCATCCCCTTTGCCCTGTGGGGTATTAACTCCTATTTCGGTGGTGGGGGCGATGACAGCATTGCCGAGGTGGACGGTGTCAAGATTTCACCGCGTCAGTTGCAAAGCGCCTATCAGCAACAGCGTGATCGTCTGCAGCAGATGTTCGGCGGTAAGATTCCTGAGAACCTTTTCTCTGAAGAGGTGATGAAGAGTCAGATCCTTGAACAGCTGATCGAAAAAGAAGTGTTAATCAAGGCCGCGACCGATAACGGTATGCGTGTCGGTAACCAACAGCTGGCCACGCTGATTACCGGTATTGATGCCTTCGAGCTTGATGGGAAATTTAATACCGAACAGTACGAGCGGGTACTGGCGCAACAGGGGATGTCGCCGCGTCTGTTCGAGCAGCGTGTGCGCCGCGACCTGATTGCCAGTCAGCTCACAGATGCGGTGGTTAGCACTGAATTCACGCCCGATAGCGAGATTGATGCTCTGTTGAGCCTGCAGCAGCAGCAACGTGATATCGGCTACATGATTGTCCCGGTTAAAAAATTCGAGCAGGGAATTGAGGTTTCTAGCGAAGAGGTGCGTGTTTATTACGAGGCTAACAGTGCTCGTTACATGCAGCCTGAGCAGGTTAAGGTCGACTACCTGGAAATTAAAGCTGCAGATATGGCCGCTGATATCGTGGTGGAAGAGGCGGAAATACGTCAGCGCTACGAGTCGCAAAAGCTCAATTTTCGCACGGCAGAAGAGCGTCAGGCCCGTCATATCCTGATTCAGGTTAGTAGCAGTGCTGCGGAAAACGAGGTGAACGAAGCTCAGGGCCGAGCTGAGGCGCTGCTGCAGCGTATTAACAGCGGTGAGGATTTTGCCGAACTGGCTATTGCTGAGTCTCAGGATCCCGGCTCTGCTAAAAATGGTGGCGACCTCGGTTTCTTCGGTAAGGGCGTGATGGATAAGGCCTTTGAAGAGGCCACCTTTGCTCTGCAAAAGGGTGAGGTGAGTGGTGTAGTACGTAGCGCCTTTGGTTTCCATATCATTAAGCTGGAAGATATCAAGGGTGGGGAAACCAAACCCTATGAGCAAGTGGCTGCCGAGCTGAAAACTGAGATACAGAACGAGCGGGCTGCCGAGATTTTCTTCGACAAGGCAGAACAACTTGCCAGCCTCACTTACGAACAGCCTGATACGCTTAGCATTGCCGCTGAGCAGCTGGAACTCAAAGTTCATAGCAGTGACTACTTTACGCGTGGTGGCGGTGCAGGTATCGCTACCGAGCCAAAGGTATCGGCAGCAGCCTTTAATGAGGATGTGCTGGTCCGTGGTAATAACAGTGAGACCATTGAGCTGGGAGATAACCATCTAGTGGTACTGCGGATTAATGACCACAAGCCAGAGGCATTACGCCCCTTTGAGGAAGTAAGCGGCGAGATCGAGAGTACGCTGAAGCGTGATAAGGCCGTGGCCAAAACCCTGGAACACGCCACTGCACTGTTCGCCAAACTCCAGGCGGGTGAGAGTGCCGAGACTGTGGCCACCTCTAACCAGCTGGAGTGGAAGCAGCAGACCGGTATGAAGCGTGATAGTACTGAGGTGGATCGTGCCATCGTGCAGGCTGTTTTCCGTATGCCGCATCCAACGGAGGGGAGCTTGAGTCGTGAGCAGCTGTCTCTAGCGGGCGGTGATCAGGCGCTGGTTGTCGTTGATGGAGTTAAGGCCGCTGATGTTACTGCTGTCGAGGCCTCGGCGCGTAGTGATGCTGAGCAGCGAATTGAGCGGGCTAACGCCAATGCCGCTGAGCAGGCACTGATTGCTGGGTTGCGTGAGCGCGCGGAGATCACCACCAGGCAGTAAACCGCGGGAAATAGGGAAGGGGGTGATACGATGCTTAAGTTAAAACTTCACTGGCAAATACTGATCGCCCTGGCCCTTGCGGTTGTCGCAGGGCTAGCAAGCGGCAAGGATGCCGGACTGTTCGGTATCACCTTCTATTCTATCTACGAGTTCTTTGGTCAGCTGTTTCTCAATGCGCTGAAGATGCTCATCGTACCGTTAATCGTCTCCTCCATTATCGTCGGTATTGCCGGTATAGGCAGTTCCGGTGCACTGGGACGACTGGGCGGCAAAACCCTGCTCTATTATGCCACCACCAGCCTGTTTGCCATTCTGGTCGGTTTAGCCGTGGTCAATGTGATTCAACCCGGTGTTGATGAGTTGGGTCCGGTTAAGGATCGTATTGGCTTCAGTGCTGATACCTCCAGCATTGAAGCCAAGGTAGAGGGTAGGGGGGCTGGTGATATCGTTGATATCTTCCTGCGCATGGTGCCGACCAATATCGTCGCCGCTGCTGCCAACGGCCAGATGCTGGGCCTCATCTTCTTTAGCCTGCTATTCGGCTTTTTCATGACGAAGATTCAGGAGGATTACGCCGAAACGCAGTACAACTTCTGGCAGGGCATATACGAGACGATGATGCGTATCACCGACTGGGTGATGCTCTTCGCTCCGCTTGGCGTGTTTGCCCTGGTTGCCAAAGTGGTAGCCACGACCGGCTTTGATGCCTTCCAGCCGTTGCTCTGGTTTTTCCTTAGTGTGGTGTTAGCGTTGGCTGTTCACTTCTTCATTACCATGCCGCTACTGCTGCGTTTTGTCGCCGGGGTTAACCCGTTGCGACACTACCGTGCTATGGCCCCGGCACTTCTGACCTCATTCTCTACTGCCTCCTCATCGGCAACACTGCCGATCACCATGGAGTGCGTGGAGAAGAATGCCGGGGTTTCCAATCGCACCAGCTCCTTTGTGCTGCCATTGGGGGCCACGGTGAATATGGACGGTACCGCGTTATACGAATGTGTTGCCGCCATGTTTATCGCCCAGGCCTATGGTATTGAGCTGGGCTTTGCCACCCAGTTCACCATCGTCATGGTGGCGTTGTTGACCTCCATCGGTGTGGCCGGTATCCCGGCGGCCAGTCTGGTGGCGATCTCTATTATTCTGGCGACAATCGGTCTTCCTGCCGAAGGGATCGGACTTATTCTCGCTGTCGACCGCATTCTCGATATGATGCGCACCTCTACTAACGTCTTCTCCGACTCCTGTGGTGCGGTGATTATCGGCAAGCTGCAGGGAGAGCAGGGGATACTTGCGGATAAGAGCTAGAGGCTTAGGAATCGGTCTATGCGCTTGAGTAAAGGCAATGGGATGAAAAAAAATATCGTTCATTATGCCGCATTGACAGTTTTACTGAATCTCGCCTGCATTGCCTCTGTGCAGTCCGCTGATGCCTTTCTTCAGGCTGATGAGGCGGTGGCGGATATCCTTTTTGATTATGACTTCGGCGCCTCTTTTGCGACATACTCGGTTAACGATAGTGGCTTTGTTAGCATCTCATTTGCGCGAAATATGCCGGATGCGCTTTACAGTGAAATCCTTGGCCAACTGAAAAATCATTCTCAAATTAAAGGGGTTCTGGCCGGTAAGAGCGCACCACCATGTAATGCATGGTAAGTGTACGGGACATCATTGAAGATGCACATTAAGCTAATCTTTTCGCTTTCAAACCATAGCCATTGCCACAGTTGAATTGTATGAAATTATTTGTACTAGCAGCATGTACCGTTATTAGCCTGTTGAGTGTAGTGAGCAGCTACGCTGCCAGCTCTCAGGCCATGGGTTATACGCCCAGGTATGCTGATAATTTTTCCCACTTCGATTACGTCAATCCTGATGCCCCCAGGGGTGGTGAACTGGTGCTTTCCGGTTTCGGCAGTTTCGATAATTTGAATCCATTCATCCTCAAGGGAGTGTCGGCCGATGGTCTTGGCAGCCTGATGTTTGAGTCACTGATGCTGAAGAGTCTGGATGAGCCCTTTAGTCAGTACGGCCTGCTGGCCGAGGATGCTGTACTGGCCGATGATAAATTGTCGGTGACCTTTCGTCTTCGCAAGGAGGCGCGCTTTAATGACGGCACACCGGTAACAGCGGCAGATGTGAAGTTCTCCTTTGACACGCAGAAGAGCGATAAGGGACATCCGCAGTATCGCTTCTACTATGCAGATATTGAGCGTGCCGTGGTGGTGGATGAACGCACGGTGCGTTTTGAATTTTCCCGGGTTAACCCCGAGCTGCACCTGATTGCCGGAGAAATCACCATCTTCTCGCGCAGCTGGGTGGGGGATAACAGCTTTGATAAGGTGGCGATGGATATGCCTATCAGCAGCGGTCCCTATATCATCGAAAAGTTCGATCTAGGTAAGAATATCACCTATCGCCGTAACCCCGACTACTGGGGTAATGATCTCAATGTACGCCGCGGTATGTTTAATTTCGAACGGGTTACCTACAAATATTATCGTGATTTCACTGTGGCACTTGAGGCATTCAAGGCCGGCGAGTTTGAATTTATCCTTGAGAATAACTCGAAGAAATGGGCTCGGGACTATGTCGGGCCCAAGTTCCGCAAGGGGCTGATCACCAAGACCCAGCTTAAGCACGCTAACAACGCCGGGATGCAGGGCTTTGTCTTCAATCTGCGCCGCCCGCTATTTCAGGATAAACGGGTACGCAAGGCGATCAGTCTGGCGCTCGATTTCGACTGGTCAAACCGCCAGCTCTTCTACAACCAGTATGAGCGTTGCGACAGCTACTTCAGTAATAGCGAGCTGGCGGCACGTGGCCTGCCTCAGGGGGAGGAGCTGGCGCTACTAGAGCCGTTTCGTGACCAGTTGCCAGCAGAGCTCTTTACCTCCGAGTGGCGGCCGCCGAGCACCACGCCTCCGGCCAGCCTGCGTGCCAATCTGCGCCAGGCAAAGGCACTGCTTACTGAGGCGGGCTGGTCATATAGTGACGGTGCACTACGCAATGCGAAGGGCGAGCCTTTTCGTTTCGACGTGGTGCTGGCACAAAAGGGATTTGAGCGCATCCTTGCCCCCTTTGCACGAAATCTTGGCAAGTTGGGGATTCATGTCGATTACCGTACCGTAGACACCGCACTCTATAAGCGGCGTATGGATGAGTTCGATTTCGATATGGTGGTCTCCAGTTTCGGTGCGTCGCAGTCACCGGGTAATGAGCTGATGAGCGTGTTTCATTCCTCGTCGGCCGAACAGAAGGGGACGCGTAATCTGTTTGGACTCAAGGACCCGGTGGTCGATGCCATGGTAGAGAATGTGATCTACGCCACTGACCGTGCCTCTCTGGTGACCGCCGTCCATGCACTCGACCGGGTGCTGCAGCACGGCGAATACCTGGTACCGCACTGGTACATAGGCACCCATCGCGTTGCCTACTGGAGTGGCCGTTTCGGTCAGCCTGAGACCATGCCGCTTTATTATAGTGCGGAGGAGCTGGTGCTCTCCACCTGGTGGGATATAGAGGATAGGAGTAACTAACCATGGCCGCCTATATTCTCAAACGTTTGTTGCTGATGATTCCGACCCTGCTCGGGGTGCTGCTCATTACCTTTGCGGTGATCCAGTTTGTGCCGGGGGGACCGGTGGAACAGCTGGTGGCGCAGCTGCAGGGGCAGGGGAGTCACGGTGAGGCAAGCAGTGGTGTGCAGGGACTCTATCGTGGTGCCAGGGGACTGGATGAAGAACGTCTTAATGAGTTAAAGGCCTACTACGGTTTTGACAAGCCGGCGTGGCAGCGTTTTGTCGAGATGCTGGGTAACTACATTTCCTTCGATTTGGGAGAGAGTTACTTTCACCAGAAGTCAGTGCTGGAGCTGATTATCGATAAACTGCCGGTCTCCATCAGCCTCGGTATGTGGACCTTCTTCCTGACCTACCTTACCTGCATTCCCCTGGGGATCGCCAAGGCGGTGCGTGATGGCACCCCCTTTGATGTGATCACCAGCACCCTGATCCTGATCGGCTATGCCATCCCCGGTTTCGTGCTCGGTATCGCTCTGCTGGTACTGTTTGGTGGTGGAAGCTTCTGGGAGCTCTTTCCGCTACGCGGCCTGACATCAGATAACTGGGAGCAGCTCTCCTGGTTCAGTAAGATCACCGACTACCTGTGGCATATGGTGTTGCCCGTTACCGCCATGGTGGTGGGGAATTTTGCGGTGATGACGATGCTTACCAAGAACAGTTTTATTGAGGAGCTGCGTAAGCAGTATGTACTCACAGCCCGCGCCAAAGGTCTTGGTGAAAATGCGGTCATGTATAAGCACGTGTTTCGTAATGCCATTATTCCGTTGATCACCGGTTTTCCGGGTGCCTTTATTGGTGCCTTTTTCACCGGCTCGCTATTGATTGAGACCATCTTCTCACTCGATGGCCTGGGTCTGCTCTCCTACGATGCGGTGATGAAGCGTGACTATCCGGTGGTGATGGGTTCGCTCTATCTGTTTACCCTGCTGGGACTGCTTGCCAAGCTGTTGACCGATATTAGTTATGTGCTGATCGACCCGCGTATTCAGTTCGAATCGGTGGGGAATCGCTGATGACAACCGAGGTGCAAGCAACTCGCTCGATGACTGGATCGGCCCGGGCCTGGCGACGCTTTAAGGCGAACAAGCGCGGTTATGTCAGCCTGTGGATCTTCTCTGCTCTTTTTCTCCTCAGCCTGTTTGCCGAGGTATTGTCCAATGACAGGCCGCTGCTTGTTCATTATCAGGGGGAGTACTATTTCCCGTTGGTTAAGACTTATCCTGAGACAGCGTTCGGTGGCGACTTTGTTACCGAGACCGATTACCTCGACCCCTTTATTAAAGATCAGTTAACGAGTGGAGGGAACTGGGCGCTCTATCCGCTTAATCCCTATCACTACAACACCATCAACTATTTTGCCGAGTCACCTAATCCGGCTGCACCATCGAATCAGAATGTTCTGGGTACCGATGACCGCGGACGTGATGTGATGGCAAGATTGATCTACGGCTTTCGCCTGTCGGTACTATTTGCCTTTGCGCTGACGGTGGTGGGTATCTTTATTGGTATCGTCGCCGGGGCGATACAGGGCTACTTTGGTGGCCGCGTTGATCTCTTTACACAGCGGATCATTGAGATCTGGGGCTCAATGCCGGAGCTCTATCTGTTGATTATTTTCGCTTCGATCTTTAATCCCAGCGTGACCCTGTTGATCGTGCTGCTATCGCTGTTCGGCTGGATGGGGCTGGCAGACTATGTACGTGCCGAATTCCTCAAGGGGCGTAATATGGATTATGTGACGGCGGCGCGGGCACTCGGCCTCTCCAATCGTCGCATTATGTGGCGTCATCTGTTGCCGAATTCCATGACCCCGGTGATCACCTTTCTGCCGTTCCGTATTAGCGGCTCGATTCTGGCTCTCACCAGTCTCGATTTTCTGGGGCTAGGCGTACCACCCAGCACGCCGAGCATTGGGGAGTTGCTGGCACAGGGCAAGGAGAATATCGAGGCGTGGTGGCTTTCGCTCACTACCTTTACGGTATTGGTCGGAACCTTGATGTTGTTGATCTTTATCGGCGAAGCGCTTCGTGAAGCAATGGATACGAGGAAGGGATGATGGGCACAACTCCGTTACTCGAAATAGAGAACCTCTCGGTTGCCTTTGGCCATGCCGGAGAACGTGTTGCGGTGGTCGAAGGCGTGAGTTTTTCTATGCAACCGGGTGAGAAACTTGCGCTGGTGGGAGAGTCGGGTTCCGGTAAATCGGTAACGGCATTCTCGGTACTGCAGCTGCATGAGCGTGCTCAAACGGAATATCCGAGCGGCGCTATTCGCTTTAACGGTGAAGAGTTGTTGCAGCGCGATGAGACGGGAATGCGGGGTATTCGCGGTCGCGATATCGCGATGATCTTTCAGGAACCGATGACGGCGCTCAATCCGGTCTATCCCATCGGTGAGCAGCTGATGGAGCCGCTGTTATTGCATGAGGCGCTGGATCGGAATGCTGCAAGGTTACAGGTGATCGAGTTGTTGCGGCGGGTCGGCATCGCCGATGCGCAGAGCCGTTTTGATGCCTTCCCCCATATGCTCTCTGGCGGGCAACGACAGCGGGTGATGATCGCCATGGCACTGGCCTGTCGACCGAAGCTGCTGATTGCGGATGAGCCGACGACGGCACTTGATGTGACGATACAGAAACAGATCCTCGAACTGCTCGATGAGTTGCAGCATGAATTTGGCATGGCTGTGTTGTTGATCACCCACGACTTAAATATGGTACGTCACTTTGCCGATACCCTCTGCGTGATGGAGAAGGGGCGGCTGGTGGAGCAGGGGGAGGTGCAGAGGGTATTCGCTGCACCGCAACACCCCTATACCCAAAAACTGCTCGCCTCGGAGCCTGAGCCACTGGTTAGTAGTGATGAGCTGGGGGAGTTTGAGCGCCAGCGGCCGCTACTCGACGGTAACAACGTGCAGTGCATTTTTCCTATCAAGTCCGGTTTTTTCCGCCGCACTATCGGTGAGGTACGAGCGGTGGACGGTGTTGATATCCATATTCGTCCCGGCGAGACCCTGGGTATTGTGGGTGAGTCCGGTTCGGGTAAGACCACCCTGGGCATGAGCCTGTTGCGGCTGCAGCAGAGTCAGGGCAGGACACACTTTAACGGCGAGCGTATCGATCTGCTGAGTGAGCGGGAGTTGCGTCCACTGCGCAAGGATATGCAGGTGGTGTTTCAGGACCCCTTCTCCTCGCTGTCACCGCGAATGACGGTAGAGCAGATCGTCGGAGAGGGGCTGGCGCTGCACTTCCCTGAATTTAGCCGTGAGGAGCGTCTGGCGCGCATTATTCGAGGACTCGAAGAGGTGGGGCTGGATGAGTCCATGTTGCATCGCTACCCCCACGAGTTCTCCGGTGGACAGCGTCAACGCATCGCCATTGCCCGGGTCGTTGTTCTGGAGCCTAAGCTTGTGTTGCTGGATGAGCCGACCAGTGCGCTCGATATCTCAGTACAAAAGCAGGTGCTGGCGCTGTTGCGAGATCTACAGTTGCGTCACGGCATGAGTTATCTCTTTATTACCCATGACCTCAAAGTCATTCGCTCAGTCGCTCACCGTGTGCTGGTAATGAAGCAGGGGCGGGTGGTGGAGCAGGGGGATACGGAGAAATTATTTACCTCTCCGGAACACCCGTATACCGAAACGCTGTTGCAGGCGGCACTGTTCCGCGAGGTGGTTTGATGGAGTGGACGAAATATATCCCCCTGGTATTGATCGCATTGATGACACTGTTGCAGCTCTATATCCGCTTCTCTGCCCGTTTTATGAAGGGTAAGCCCTTGCCTGAGCTGCAGGGTGTGGTCGATGCGTCGCTGCTTGGTGGCGATAAGCTGGTGCTCTATTTTTCCAGTGAATATTGTCAGCCCTGCAAGGAGATGGCTCCCATGATCAATAGGCTCGTCTCTGAGTTGGGGAATCTGGTAAAGCTCGACGCCCTGGAGCATGGTGAGCTGGCGACCAAACTGCATGCCCGTGGAGCCCCCGCCTTCGTCTTTGTTGAACAGGCGAAGGTTGCCGGTGTGCATCTGGGCTCTCTCACTGAGGCACAACTGCGCAGCCATTTGGTGTAACTGACCGTGAGTATCGATTACTCTATTATCGTTCCCGCCTATAACGAGGAACAGTGGCTACCCGCGACGCTGGATGCCTTAAATCAGGCAATGTCGAAAACCGCCCTGGGTGGGGAGTTGATCGTGGTTGATAATAACTCCAGTGATGCCACTGCAAGAGTAGCGGAGGAGGCGGGCGCAAGGGTGGTGTTTGAGAGAATCAATCAAATATCCCGTGCCCGCAATGCCGGGGCCAGGGTTGCGATGGGGCGCTACCTTATCTTTGTTGATGCCGACACCCTTATCTCTTGTGAGCTAATACAGCAGGCGCTGGACAATCTTGCCGCCAACTGTTGCGGCGGTGGGGTGCGGGTCGAGTTTGATCAGGAGCTGCGATTGGACGTGCGTTTCGGCCTTGCTGCATGGAATGCGCTCTCTCGCAACCGGCGCTGGGCCGCAGGCTGTTTTGTCTATGCACGCCGCGAGGGCTTTGAGGCGGTCGGTGGTTTTAGCGAAAAGGTCTATGCCAGTGAAGAGATCTGGTTCTCCCGCGCGATGAAGCGGTGGGGACGTAGAGAAAAACAAAAGCTGCAATTCTGTATTATTGATAATCCTGCGGCGGTATCATCCGGGCGCAAGCTGGAATGGTTCAGCACCGGGAAACAGATTGGGCTGCTATTGATGTGCCTTTTTTTGCCCTTCTTTGTTCACTATAAAAAACTGTGTGGCTTCTGGTACAGACGCCCCAAGGAGTAATTGATTTATGTCGGCCTCCGGCTCCAAAAAGGTGATCTTTGCCGCCCTGATAGGCAACACCCTTATTTCGATCACCAAGTTTATCGCCGCTGCCATGACCGGCAGCTCGGCGATGCTCTCTGAGGGCATACACTCACTGGTTGATACCGGCAATCAGGTGCTACTGCTGTACGGAATGAAACGGGCACAAAAGCCAGCCGATGATCAATTTCCCTTTGGTCATGGCAAGGAGATCTATTTCTGGAGCTTTGTCGTCGCGATTCTCATCTTCGCGGTAGGTTCCGGGGTCTCTATCTACGAGGGGATTCACAGTCTGTATGACCCGCAGCCGGTAGAGAATCCGTGGATCAGTTATATCGTCCTCGGTATGGCGCTGGTGTTCGAGGGCGGGGCGTGGTTCTTTGCGTTTAAGGAGTTCACCCGGGCCAAGGGAAAGTGGGGCTATATTGAGGCGGTGCAACGCGGCAAGGATCCCTCTATGTTCGTCGTGCTGTTTGAAGACTCAGCAGCAATGCTCGGCCTGGTGGTCGCCTTTGTCGGTATTCTTCTCAGTCAGCTCACCGGTATCCTCATTTTTGACGGCATTGCCTCAATTTTGATTGGTCTTATCCTTGGCGGCACTGCGATCTGGCTCGCCTATGAGACCAAGGGACTGCTCATCGGTGAGAGTGCCAATACTCAGGTGGTAGAGGGTATTCGTGGCATTGTCGCGGGCTGTGATAGCGTTGAACATGTCAATGAGGTGCTGACCATGCATATGGGGCCGGACTTTATCCTCGCCAATATTAGTGCCGATTTTGATGATGCGGTGAGTGCCGATAAAGTAGAGCAGAATATTGCCGATATTAACCGTCGTATTAAACAGGTGTACCCGCAAATTAAACGTGTCTTTATTGAGGCGGAGAAGCGGAGTAACCATCAGGCTGCCATGGTGCAGGAGAGTCAGGTATGAGCATTCCTTTAGTAATTTATCATGGAAATTGTCTGGATGGATTTGGCGCGGCCTATGCTGCACATCGTCACTTCCTGTCTCAGGGAATTGAGGCGGAATTTTATGCCGCCTCGCACGGTGAGCCGATGCCGCAGTGCGATGGGCGTGAGGTCTACGTGGTCGACTTCTCTTTTAAGCGCCCGGAGATGAAGCAATTGTGTGAGCTTGCGCAGAAGGTCACCGTGCTGGATCACCATATCAGCGCACAGGAAGATCTCGATGGCCTGGAGGCAGAGCACGATAATTTGAAGGTGGTGTTCGATATGTCACGTTCCGGTGCTGTGATTACCTGGGAATATTTTCACCAGCAACCGGTACCGCAACTGTTACTGCATGTACAGGATCAGGACCTGTGGAACTTTGAGTTAGAGGGCACCAAAGATATTAATTCGGCGTTGATGTCCCATCCCTTCGGTTTTGAGCTGTGGCATGATGTGGTGAGCTCGCCTGAGCGCTTCAACACCCTGCTAAGTGAGGGCAAGGCGATCAACCGTTTCCGTCAGGAGATGATTGATGGTTATAAGAAGCGGGCAGTGATGGGACGTATTGCCGGTTTTGATGTGCCGGTAGTCAATTGCCCTCGCGCCATCATTAGTGAACTGGTCGGCGCGCTTTCCGAAGGCCACCCCTTTGCCGCAGGCTATCAGGATAAGGGCGATAAGCGCAGCTGGTCGCTACGCTCCAGCCGCAATGGCGGGGAGGATGTGGCAAAGGTCGCAGCGCTATTCGGTGGTGGTGGCCAAAAAAATGCCGCCGGTTTTGCGACGACCATCCCCGAATCTCTGCTGCAGCTGGAGCCCGAAGAGGGCTAGCTACACTATGCCAGGCTGTCGGGAACGTTTTCTCTGCGATGAGATGCTGGCGCGGTTGGGGCGCTGGTTACGTGCCGCCGGTTATGATGTGCTGATCGCCGAGGCCGGCGAGGCAGATAAAGAATTGCTGCAACGGGCGCGTAATGACGATCGTCTCTTGATTACCCGCGATCGCAAGATAGAAGAGCATCGTGAAGCGGCTGGGCGTGTGGTGCTACTCGATGCTAATCAGTTGTCCGGGCAACTGAAGGAGTTAAGCTGGCTCTGTTCCATCGACTGGTTGTGTCACCCCTTTAGCCGCTGTCTGGAGTGCAATACCAAACTGGTCGTGGCAGATGATTCGGTTCGCAGGCGCGTACCGTCGCAGGCGCTACGTGCTGATGAGAAACTGCTCTACTGTCCTCATTGTGATCAACCCTACTGGCACGGCAGCCATGTCAGGCGAATGCAGAATAAACTCAAACAACTCTCAGCGGGTATCTGGGATGGCGGTTTGGATGATGAGTTAACCTGATTAAGAGATAGAACAATGACCCACACCGTTTTTGACTCGCCAGAGAATTTTTCTGCCGCCTTTATCTCCGGACTCGGGGAAATGTTGGAACATGATGGTCTGGGTGTCTTTATCCTCGTCTGTGCCAATGCCGGTTTCGATGAACGCATTCAGCAGGCCCTGGCGGGCCGACTAAAACAGCGCTTTGATCAATACAGTCAACAGTATCGCGACGCCCTGAGCCACGGCCGAACCCTGCCCGATGCCGATGATGATGTACTGGTCTTTCTCAAACTGATGGCGATCGGTTTCGATGCCCTGCAACCGACGCAGCGCCGTGCTGAAGGGGCGTGGGAGGTACAGTTCAACCAGCTGCGTGCCTTTCGTCCACCACGTATGGCCAACACGAAAGTCGATACGCTGCATATGCCGTTTAACCAGAACGGTTTTCATTTCAACAAACCCTTCCTGCGTAAGGAGGCCTTCTGGTCTGGTGTCTTGCAGGGGCGCGAGGTAGAGCTGCTCTACAATAAATTCCCTTTTGTGGATTATCACGCCCTACTGGTGCCGCAACGCGAGCACGAGGCACCGCAGTTTCTCACCCATGATGATCACCACTACATGTGGCGTATCAGCGAGGAGCTGGGAGCCAGCCTGCCGGGTGTCGGTTTTGGCTATAATGCCTATGGTGCCTACGCCTCAGTGAATCATCTGCATTTTCAGATGTTCCTGCGTGAGGAGCCGCTGCCACTACAGTCAGCGCAGTGGCAGCATAATGGTGGGAAGCAGGTTTACCCTTCACGGGTGGAGCGCTTCGATAATGCTGAAGCGGCATGGCGCTATATCGAGACCATGCACCGGGGAGGGGACAGTTATAACCTGCTCTATCTGCCGGGTGAGATCTATTGCCTGCCACGTCGCCTGCAGGGGAGCTATCAGCATGAAACCTGGACTGGGGGATTTGCCTGGTACGAGATGTGTGGCGGGATGGTGAGTTTTAGTCACGAAGAATATTCGCAACTCAGCAGCGAGATGGTTGAGGCGGAGTTTTCCAAATTGTCTCTGTAGAGATAAAAAATGCTGGAGCGGGCTTTTTTATTAGATACTGCCGGACTGCCGCTTCACATCCACATACAGGGTAAGCTTTTCACCTGGCTTCAGATATTTCTTTCCCTGCAGCTTTTTGTTCCAGCGCTTGAGGCTGTCGATGCTGACGCGAAACTTTCCGGAGATCAGTGCCAGCGAGTCGCCGTTGCGTACGGTGTAGCCGATGCGTCGGGTGGTGGTTTTTTCGAAAGGGTGAACGAAGGTGGCGGGATTGATTGCCGAGACTTTCTTCTGTTTATCTTTTGTCCAGATCACCAGCTTGCTACCAGGGCGTAGTGGGTCGCGTGGTGCCATGCCGTTCCAGCTGGCCAGCTGCTGTACCTCAACGCTGTATTTCTTCGCGATATCCCACAGGGTGTCACCTTCGCGCACCTGGTACTCCAGGCGGTTGCCCTTGCGTTTGCGGCTCTGTGTGCTCTGCAGGCGCTGGTTGGCGCTAAGGCGGTAACGCGACAGGCTCTTGCGTGCTACAGGGATGATGATGGTTTTACCTGCGCGGATATTGTTGCCCTTAATACCGTTGACCTTGCGAATGAGGTCGGCATTGGTTCGGTAGTTTTCGGCGATCACGCCCAGCACTTCACCGGATTTAATCTTGTGGCGTTTCCAGCTGATGCGCTCACTCTTCGGGTATTCACTCAGGGCGTTCTGGAACTGTTCTACCTTTTCAACCGGTACCAGCAGTTTGTGTGGCCCTTTAGGGTCGGTGGCCCAGCGGTTGAAACCGGGGTTGTAGCGGTAGATCTCCTCCAGCGTAATGCCGGCAAGTTCGGCGGCCAGATCCAGATCGATTTGTGAGCCTACATCGACATTACTCAAGTAGGGGGTATCGGGCACACTGGCCAGAATCACGTCATGTGCTGGCGGGTTGGCAACCAGCGTACTGATGGCGAGCAGTTTGGGAACGTAGCCTTCAGTCTCTTTTGGCAGGTCCAGCGACCAGTAATCAGTGGCTTTGCCCTTCTTCTTATTACGGCGAATCGCCTTTCTCACCGTGCCTTCACCTGAGTTATAGGCGGCCAGTGCATGTAACCAGTCGCCGTCGAAATATCGGTGCAGGTATTCAAGGTAGTCTAAGGCGGCATGGGTTGAGGCGGTGACATCACGACGCCCGTCATACCACCAGGTTTGGCTCAATTTGAAACGACGACCGGTGCCGGGTACGAACTGCCACAGTCCGGCGGCACGACCATGGGAGTAGGCGAAGGGCTGGTAGGCACTTTCCACCACCGGCAATAGTGCGATCTCCATCGGGATACCACGCCGTTCTATCTCCTCGACGATGAGGTGCAGATAGGGGGTGGCACGTTCGGTCATGCGTGCCAGGTAACTCTTGTGACGGGTGTACCAGGCGAGGTCATTCTGCACCCGCGGGTGCTGGTGAGCGCTAAGCTGAAAGCCATCGCGCAGGCGGCTCCACAGATCACGTGGTTCATTGCAGCTCTCGGCGACGGGCTCCGGCTCGGGGGCAATGACGACGGGTTCCGGCTGAGGCGCTGCAACAACGACAGCCTCAACCGGCTCCTGCAGTGACAGTTGCGATAGACAGCCGCTTAGCGTCAGGCTGAACAGGGCGCAACAGAGGAGCGCGCGAGTCCGTGTTCTTTTTGTTATAAACATTTCTCTATTATCGGCTAAAGCTGGAAATGACTTCAAGTGCTTATTTTTCAACGGCTTAATCCAGGGTGTCTTTCCAGTGACGTACCACGGCCAGTACCTCGGCGGGGGAGTGCAGTTCGCGTCCGGCAAAGGCCTCGGCGGCGCTGACAAGTGAGGGGACGTGGCTGCGCAGAAAGGGGTTGGTTGCCTTCTCTAGCGCGAGGCTGGCCGGTACCGTCGCTTTGCCCTCAGTGCGTAAGCGTTTCACCTCTTCAGCGCGCGCTGTGGTCTCGCCGTTATCGGGCTCGGCCACCACGGCAAAGCCGAGGTTGGCGCTGGTGTACTCATGGGCGCAGTAGAGTTGTGTGTGGTCGGGCAGGGCTCGTAGTTTTTCCAGTGACTGGTACATCTGCTCTGCGGTTCCCTCGAACAGGCGGCCGCAGCCGGCGGCAAACAGCGTATCACCGCTGAACAGTGCGCCGTGACCGTAGTAACAGATGTGACCGCGTGTATGACCGGGGGTATCGAATACCTCCAGGCTAAGGCCGCAGGCTTCTAGCGCTACCCGATCTCCCTCTCGCATGGGATGGGTGAGGGCGGGAATTCGCTCGTTGGCCGGGCCGTAGACGGGGATTTGATAACGCTCCACCAGTTTGGTTACCCCGCCGGTGTGATCACCGTGGTGGTGGGTGATGAGGATGGCGTTGGGGCGTAGTCCCTGCTGCTCCACATACTCAATCACCGGGTCGGCATCACCGGGATCGACAATCGCCACTTCAGTCTGGTCGTTACAGCCGATCAGCCAGATATAGTTGTCGTCAAAGGCATTGAGTTGATGGACTTTCATCATGCGGGTTAACCTGTCAGGCTATCAGTAGCGGATAATCATTCGAGCGACCCTTTATACACCATGAAGCGACTTCTTCAAGCCTACCAGTGCACAGATTCGGTGAAAGCCCGCGCGCAGTTGCGTCTTTGGTATGGTGAGCCGCTGGGCCAGATGCTGTTGCATCGTGAGCAGGAGATGGTCGGGAAACTACTCCCGGGGCTGTTCGGTTACCACCTGCTGCAGCTGGGTGATGTGCTGGGAGATGGCTTATTGCAGGCGTCGCGTATCCCCCACAGCATGGTGATGGCTGAGGAGCTGCCGTTGAGCAAACAGGATTCACCGCAACTTGAATACCTTCAAGGTCGAGCAGGGCAGCTGCCACTGGCCAGTGACAGCCTCGATGTGGTGTTGTTGCCACACCTGCTGGAGTTTGAGGGGGAGCCTCATCAGGTGTTGCGCGAGGTCGAGCGGGTATTGATACCAGAGGGGCACCTGGTACTTCTCTGCTTTAACCCGTGGAGCCTGTTTGGTCTGAGGCGTATGCTTCAGGGCTGGCGCGATGATAGCCCATGGTCGGGCCACTTTTATACTCCAATGCGGCTTAAGGACTGGTTGAGCCTGCTCGGTTTTGATACCGTACTGCTGCACCACTACTTCTTCCGTCCCCCATTGCAACACCCATCGACTATGGCACGCCTGACGCGCATGGAGAGTCTGGGGCAACGCCTGTGGTCACCCCTTGGTGGCGCCTATATGCTGGTGGCGAAAAAGCGGGTGGCGACGATAACACCGATTAAACCGCGTTGGCGTGCTACCCGCCGCCTGATCAATGTGGGACTGACTGAACCGTCGGCGCGTAGAGACAAGACATGAGTGAAACCAGGAAAATGACAGTAGAGATCTATACTGACGGTGCATGCCGTGGCAATCCCGGTCCCGGAGGCTGGGGGGCGATGCTGCGATATAACGGTCACGAAAAAACACTGCACGGCGGTGAGAAACACACCACCAACAACCGTATGGAGTTAATGGCTGCGATTGTCGCGCTGGAGAGTCTGACTCGTCCCTGTGCGGTGAAACTGACCACCGATTCCAAGTATGTGATGCAGGGCATTACCGAGTGGATGGCCAACTGGAAAAAGCGTGGCTGGAAGACCGCCGCGAAGAAGCCGGTGAAGAATGTCGATCTGTGGCAGAGACTGGATCAGGCGCTTTCGCCGCATCAGGTTAAGTGGCACTGGGTAAGGGGGCATAGCGGACATCCTGAGAATGAGCTGGCCGATGAACTGGCTAACCGAGGCATCGACGAGCTGACAGAATAATGGGATTGTCTATGTTGTTATTACAGCTATTATTAAATGGATAATGACTGAAGAGGATGGGGCGATGAAGCGCGAGTCTGGTGCAACGATGACCGAATATATATTGATGGTGGCCCTTATCGCTATTGCGCTGGTTGCTGGTGTTGCCCTGTTTCAGGGGGCCCTGACTGGTACAGTAAATGAGACGGTCGATTGTATGAGCAGCATCAGTGCGGGTTCTGCAGGAGATTGCGCGGCTGGATCATCGGAGTAAGGTACAGGAATCGAATACGATGACCGTCACAAGAAAGATTGTTCTGGATACCGAAACCACGGGTCTGGAGCCGGCCTCTGGGCACCGTATTATTGAGATCGGGTGTGTAGAACTCATCAACCGCCGTCTCACCGGCAATAATTACCATGTCTACCTTCAGCCAGATCGTGAAATCGATGAAGGGGCCATCGAAGTCCACGGTATCACCAATGAATTCCTCGCGGATAAACCTCGTTTCCACGATGTGGTTGAGGACTTTGTCGCCTTTATTCGCGGTGCAGAACTTATTATTCACAATGCCCCCTTCGATGTAGGCTTTATCAATGCCGAATTGACGAGGATCGACTCACCCCACGGCAAGGTGGCGGACTTCTGCGGCGTGCTGGATACCCTGGTGATGGCGCGACAGTTGCACCCGGGGCAGAAGAATAACCTCGACGCCCTGTGCAAGCGGTATGGCATCAATAATGCGCACCGCGAACTTCACGGGGCCTTGCTAGACTCGGAAATTCTCGCCGATGTCTACCTGGCGATGACCGGTGGCCAGACATCATTGTCGCTAGGGGGCGCTGATGATGGTTCGACACAGCAGGAGCGGGGGGTTCGTCGCCTTAATGCTGACAGGGCACCACTGACGGTGATTCGTGCGGTTGAGGATGAGCTGAAACGGCACGATGAGTTGATGCAGATTGTTGAGAAGAAAAGCGGCGGTACCAGCCTCTGGAAAGAGCTACTGAATTAGCCGCTATCTTCAGCTCATTGCGATATTACTGAAAAACTTCATCATACATATCTTCCCCGGTTCGCGTCGTGGCAAAGCTCGGTAGTGTGATACTGCCACCAATGCCATTGCCATCAGGCGAGTAGATGCCAAAGATGGAGGTAAACATCATTGGGTGGGGGATATTTTGTGCCTCGACAGTAACGATAGGCACGGTACGGGAGAGCCCTGGATCGCCGGTATCCGAGCAGGAATAGGTAATCCGCACACTGCCACCACCCGAGAGAACAGAGTTCTCACTACTTCTCAGCATCATTTGGTCCATTAATTCAACCATCTTGCACTCTGGCGTGGTGGCGGGGTTTTCGCAGCTATCCACCTGCACACTCACAGGAACGCTACAGTCGCCAAGCATAAATGGAGCAACGCAACGACTTGAGGCATTGGGTAACAGCGTGCCGTTCTCATCTCTTCGCCCAAATATATTGCATGGAGGGCTATTGGTGATGGCGTAGCGGGTGGCCGCACGGGTGGCCTCATTCAGGCGTGAAGCATCGAAGATAACCAGCGCGAACTCAATGATGGCGAGGATAAAGATCAGGAACACGATAAACGTTATTGTGAACTCTACCAGAGCGGCTCCTTGCTGTGACTGCCTTGCAGTGTAGCTCTGCATATTAATAGCCAATGTAACGCTCCTCAGTTTCAGCCATAATATTGAATGTAGGAACGGAGTCCGTGTAAAGGGATGGCACGGCGATATCACCAAACAGGCCGACAAATGGCACTTCAGCGTCAACCATAATGACGCACACCGGCACATCCTCCTCAGCGGTTTTATCGAGTAGACGCATCTCAGGTTTAATGTTTATTATGGCTTCGGGCTGATCTAAATTTGGAACCCGAGGGGTACCTGTTCCCTCTGCGTTGCCAAAGGTGATGATATTTATCGCCGTGTCAATGTTATCTTCCCATGTCCCCTGTCTATCACAGCAATTTCCGGCTGTGGCGCAGC
>JBFFJV010000002.1:0-28553 GCA_041555695.1 Thiohalomonadaceae bacterium
CAGGTCGGTTACGCCCTGGTGAACGACAGCTCCGTACATATGGCAACCTTAAGTACACCGGTCACAGGCGTGGATGAACTTTTTGACTGGAATGTGATTAAGCTGGTCTGTGATGGCGCGGATAACGCCATCTACTTCAGTCGTGCGCCGATTCCCTGGGATCGTGACGTATTTTGTGACTCCCCCCCGCACATCAGCAACTTTGAACCATTCCACCGCCACATCGGTCTCTATAGCTATAGCGCAGGATTTGTTAAACAGTATATCCAGTGGGGTAGCTGTAATCTGGAGCAAATCGAATCGCTGGAGCAGTTACGCGTGTTGTATCATGGCGAAAAAATTCGAGTCATTACGGCCAGCGAGATCCCCGGTCCCGGGGTTAACACAGAAGAGGAGTTATTGCGGGTTGAGCAGATCCTCAACCAGAGCAGCAACTAAAAAATATCAATGCAGAGAATGGACGACATTTTCACTAAGGCCGCCACTATCCGCCTGGTTATCTTCGATGTCGACGGTGTGCTCACCGACGGCAGCCTGTTTCTCGGCGACGGCGGCGAAGAGTACAAGGCATTTAACTCGCGTGACGGCCACGGTATGAAGATGCTGCAAAAGAGCGGCGTCGCTATCGGCATTATCACGGGTCGTACCTCCGATGTCGTACGCCATCGCATGGACAGCCTCGGTATTAAGCATGTCTATCAGGGACAGCTGGACAAACTCCCGGCCTTCGAAGAGTTAATCGCAAAACTGGGACTCAGTGCCGAGCAGGTGGCCTATGTCGGCGACGATGTGGTGGATCTGCCCATCCTCATCCGCGCAGGTCTTGCCATTGCGGTGCAGGATGCCCACCCGATGGTCAAGCAACACTGTCACTGGATCACCCCCAATCCGGGCGGGCGCCGTGCGGCACGGGATGTCTGTGAATTTATTATGCAGGCCCAGGGTACTCTGGAAAGCCAGCTGAACTACTATCTGCAATGAACAGAAAAAACCTGCTTCTGGTCGCTGTCGCACTGCTACTGGTTGCCCTGGGCAACTGGCTTACCGAACAGGGTGTCAAGCAGGTCGCCCCCCGGGTGACAGCGGAACCGGAAGTACATCAGGACTACTACCTCAAAGACTTCACCATCACAGCGCTGGATAAAAAAGGGCAACTACAGCACCACTTGCAGGCAACACAGCTGAGCCACTTCACCGCCGATCAACAGACCACGCTACAACAGCCCAGTATGCTGGTATATAACCAGAATATGGTGGAGTGGCGTATCGATGCCGAACGCGGTGAGATAAACCGGCAGCAGGACGAGGTGCTGCTACAGGGCAGGGTTCGGCTGATCCAGCCCGGTGGCGAGTCGCCCCTGAGCCTCACCACCTCCGCCTTGCGAATTCAACCCAAACAGGGACGCGCTGATTCCGACCAGCCGGTCACCCTGCTACAGGCTGATAACCGTATCGAGGCCGTCGGTATCGAAATCGATCAAAAGAGCCAGCGCCTGTTGCTGCTCTCACAGGTAAGGGGGCGCTATGAAATTCTGGCCCGTTAGTCTACTACTGCTGTCGCTGCCTCTGGCGGCGGCTGAACCCACCTCCTCCGCGACAGCGGACAAACCGGTCCCGATCACCATCGAGGCCGACTACCTGGAACTGGACCAGAAAAAGGGTACCAGCCACTACCGCGGCAAGGTGATCCTGATACGGGGAGAGCTGCAGATTGAAGCCGACAGCATCACCCTCCACACCACGGATAAACAGCTGCGTCGTGCCGTGGCCAAGGGAAGCCCCGTCCACCTGCAGCAGCAGGCGACAACAGATGCCGGAGCGATGCGTGCGCAGGCAGAACACATGGTGTACCAGCCACAAAATGAGCTGATCCAGCTCAGAGGCAATGCGCAGCTATGGCGCGATGGTAACGAGTTCAAAAGTGAGCAAATCAGCTACAACCTGAAAAAACAGCTGGTGAAGGCATCCGGCGACAAACAGGGGGATAGCCGGGTACGGGTGCTGCTACAGCCCGAGGCCGCCCCCCCCGCTAAGGAGAAAACACCGTGAGCCTTATCGCCAGCCACCTTGCCAAGAGCTACAAGGCGCGCGCCGTGGTCAGCGATGTCTCACTGCGCGTCGACCCCGGTGAGGTGGTCGGCCTGCTTGGCCCCAACGGCGCCGGCAAAACGACGTGCTTCTATATGATTGTCGGTCTGATCCCCAACGACAGAGGGAAGATAGAGCTCGGTGAGCACGACATCACTCGCGAGCCGATGCACCAGCGCGCCCGCGAGGGGATCGGCTACCTGCCGCAGGAGGCCTCGGTATTTCGCAAGCTCACGGTGGCTCAGAACATTATGGCCATCCTTGAGATCCGTGCTGAACTCAGTCAGCAACAACGGGAACAGCTCCTTGAGTCGCTGCTGGAAGAGTTCCATATCACCCATATTCGAGACAGCCTGGGAATGAGTCTCTCCGGTGGTGAGCGCCGCCGCGTCGAGATCGCCCGCGCCCTGGCCACCGAGCCGAAGTTCATTCTACTCGACGAGCCCTTTGCCGGCGTCGACCCCATATCCGTCGTTGATATTCAGGGAATCATCCGCCACCTCAAGGAGCGCGGCATCGGGGTACTCATCACCGACCATAACGTACGCGAGACCCTCGGCATCTGTGAACGCGGCTATATCATTGGTGATGGCCATGTAATAGCCGAGGGAAAACCTGAGTCTCTCCTTCAAAATCAGAAGGTTAGAGAGGTTTATCTAGGTCATGACTTCCGTCTTTAAGTTCTATCCAAAATCTATGCCATTCGCCATTCAAATACGCTAGAATCAATTTGAACCGGCACACTCAATAACCGCCGCCAGAGCCTAAATGAAGCAATCCCTACAGCTCCGTCTCGGACAACAACTCACCATGACGCCGCAACTGCAGCAGGCGATACGCATGCTGCAGTTGTCTACGCTGGAGTTGCAGCTGGAGATCCAACAGACGCTGGAGTCCAACCTGATGCTTGAGGAGGGCGACGAGTTCGAGCAGGATCTTGCTGAGGATACCGAGGCCGAAGAGGCTGCCGAGGAGCGCGAAGAGGTCGCCGAGCTGGGTGAGGAGCTACAACAGGAGACCCTGCCCGATGAGCTGGTCGTCGACAGCGTGTGGGACGACACCTACGACTCCATGCCCAGCACTCCCTCCTCTTCTGCCAGCGGCAGTGATGAGAATCGTGAGTTCGAGTACGGGGATAGCAGCAGCGAAGACCTGCGCGAACACCTGTTATGGCAGGTGCGCATGAGCCCTATCACCGAGGAGGATATGTTGATCGCCGAGGCGATTATCGATGCCATCAACGACGACGGCTTCCTCACTCTGCCGCTTGAGGACCTGCTGGAGAGCCTGCAAGCACAACTGCCCGAAATCGAACTGGACGAGGTCGTCGCGGTTCTACGTTCGGTGCAGAACTGCGACCCGCTCGGCGTCGCCGCACGCGACCTGCGCGAATGCCTGCTGCTACAGCTGCGAGCCTTTCCCGAGGAGACCATGTGGCTCGCCGAGGCCCGCACCCTGCTAAACGAATACTTTGAACTGTTGGCTGGCCGGGACTACACTCAACTTAAAAGAGTGATGAAACTCAGCGAACAGGATCTCACCGAGGTGATACAACTGATTCAGGGCCTCAACCCCCGTCCCGGTGGCCAGGTCGCCGGTGGCAATACCGAGTACATCGTCCCCGATGTAATGGTCTCCAAAACAGCCAAAGGATGGCGCGTCGAACTCAACGCCGATGCCGCCCCCAAACTGCGCGTCAACAACTACTACGCAGGCCTGATCAAGCAGGCCAGCGGCAGCGACTCCACCACCATGAAAAACCACCTGCAGGAGGCGCGCTGGTTTATTAAGAGCCTGCAGAGCCGCAACGATACCCTGCTCAGGGTCTCCACCAGCATTATTGAACATCAGCGCGATTTTCTTGAGCAGGGCGAGGTGGGCATGAAGCCGATGGTGCTACATGACATCGCTGAGGAACTGGGGATGCATGAATCGACCATCTCCCGCACCACTACCCGCAAATACATGCACACCCCACGAGGCATCTTTGAGCTGAAGTATTTCTTCTCCAGCCATGTGGGTACCGCCAGTGGTGGAGAAGCCTCCTCCACCGCTATTCGCGCCATGCTTAAGACGCTGATCGCAGAAGAACCACCCAAGAAACCGCTCAGTGACAACAAGCTGGCACAAATACTTTCTGACAAGGGCATCAATGTTGCCCGACGCACGGTAGCCAAATACCGTGAAGCGATGGCAATCCCGCCGTCCAACGAACGCAAACGCCTGGCTTAACCCGGGCATCACAACCCATCATCAACTAGGAGACGATAATGCAACTTAATCTCACCGGTCATCATGTCGATATCACCACCTCTATGCGTGATTATGTCACCGAAAAACTGGCACGCCTGGAACGCCACTTCGACCACGTTACCAACGTACACGTTGTACTCAGCGTCGAGAAACTGCGTCAGAAGGCAGAGGCCACAGTCCAGATCACCGGCAACACCCTGCATGCCGAGTGCGAAAATGAGGATATGTACGCTGCTATTGACTCAATGATCGACAAGCTCGACCGCCAGGTAAAGAAGCACAAGGAAAAGGTCACAGACCACCACCGCTCAGAGGGTGGCCTGAAAGATCAGCCCGTCGATCTCGACATCGAGTAAACACTCGTTTCTATAACCACTATTTAGCGAAACGCATATGCAGGTAGCCGAACTACTCGACCTTGATCACATCAGCTGCAACACCCAGTCTGCGAGTAAAAAACGCGTACTGGAGCAGCTGAGTCAACTGCTTGCCGCCAATCAGGAGACACTGTCACAGCACCAGGTTTTTGACAGCCTGCTCTCCCGTGAACGGCTTGGCAGTACGGGTCTGGGCCACGGGGTGGCGATCCCCCATGGTCGCATGAAAGAGAGCACGACCACCCTCGCTGCATTTATCAAACTGCAGCAGGGTGTCGACTTTGACGCCAGTGACAACCAGCCGGTAGACCTGCTGTTTGCGCTGCTGGTACCCGAAGAGGCTACCGAAGAACACCTGCAGCTGCTGGCACAACTGGCACGCATGTTCAGTGACGAGGCGCTAGTACAACAACTACGCGCCTCACCCGATGCGCACAGCCTGCTCAGCACCATTCAGGAGTGGCAGGGCCAGCATTAATGCCTACCAGCATCACACTGCAGCAATTCTTTGAGGCCTATCAGCAACGCCTTGCTCTGCAGTGGCTAACGCAGTACCACGGGGAGAAGATCACACTCTCTCCCTACGGTGATGATGAGGGGGATGTCTCCCTCATCGGTCACCTCAATTTTATCCATCCTCACCGCATACAATTACTCGGGCGCTCCGAGCTGCGCTACCTGGCGGAGCTGGGAAAGAACTCCCTGCACGACGCGCTGGCACAGCTGTTCAGTGGCCGCTCGCAACTGGTGATCATCGCCGACGCTCAGGCAGCCCCGGAGGAGCTACTGGCTACCGCCAAGCGCTGTGACATTCCGGTCTGTGCATCCTCTCTATCCAGCCACCAGCTGGCGCGTGATATCGACTACTACCTCCGCGGACTACTGGCCGACACACTGGTGGTGCACGGCGTCTTCATGGAAGTGATGGGGATCGGCGTGCTGCTCACCGGTCAGAGCGCTATCGGTAAAAGTGAACTGGCGCTAGAGCTCATCACCCGCGGTCACCGCCTGGTGGCTGACGATGCCCCGGCCTTTCGTCGCCACGCCCCCGAGACTCTGCTGGGCCACTGCCCGGAGGCATTAAAAAACTTCCTCGAGGTACGCGGTCTCGGCATCATGAATGTACGGGAATTGTTTGGTGACAGTGCGATCAAACCGGAAATGAGGCTGCAACTTATCGTCCAGCTCACCTCCATTGAGGCCAATAAGACCCAGCAACTGGATCGCCTCAGGGGCACCCGCCGCCTGCGTACCCTGCTCGATGTCGCCGTCCCCGAAGTGGAAGTACCGGTGGCCCCCGGCCGTAACCTGGCAGTACTGGTAGAGGCCGCCGCACGCAACCAAATTCTGTATAATCGCGGCTACGATGCGGCAGAGGATTTCATTGCGCGACAGCAGCGCATGATTAATAAACAGGAACAATGAAACTATTGATTGTCAGCGGCACCTCAGGGGCCGGCAAGAGTGTAGCCCTTAACGCGCTTGAGGATATTGGCGGCTACTGCATCGATAACCTGCCGATGGCCCTGCTGCCGGCCTTCGCCGAGGAGATGCTCAATGCCCAGTACCACCACTATGAGATGGTTGCGGTGGGTATTGATGCACGCAACCTTAACAACGACTTTGCCACCTTTCCCGAGCTGCTGAAAAAACTCAAACAGACCGATCTGCCCTGTGAAGTGATCTTCCTCGATGCCACCGATGACATCCTGATCAAGCGCTTTAGCGAGACTCGCCGCCGCCACCCCCTCACCGATGACGAAGTACCACTGGAAGAGGCTATATTGCAGGAGCGCATGATGCTCAAGCCGATCATCGACGAGGCCGATATCAAGATCGAGAGCAGCCGTACCAATATCCACCAGCTGCGAGAGCTGATACAGAAGAGTATCGGCGAGCGCGGCGGCGAGAATATGTCGGTACTGTTCCAGTCCTTCGGCTTCAAGCACGGGGTGCCGCTGGAGGCCGACTTTATCTTCGATGTACGTTGCCTGCCCAACCCCCACTGGGAACCACGCCTGCGCCCGCTCACCGGACGTGATACGGAAGTGGCCCACTTTCTGGAGAACCACTTTGAGGTCAATCGCATGTTCGAGCAGGTAAGCGATTTTCTTGAGCAATGGCTACCGCAGTTCGCCGCCGACAACCGCAGCTACATGACGGTGGCCATCGGTTGCACCGGCGGACAGCATCGCTCGGTATTCTTCGTCGAGCGCCTCGGCCAGCACTTCCAGAAACAGGGACTCAGTGTACTCACCCGCCACCGGGAACTGTCATGAGCGTTGCCCTGTTACTGATTACTCATACCCCCTTTGGTAAGGCCACACTGGAGGCGACCATTGGAACCCTGGGAACCCTGCCCCTGCCGATCAAGGTAATGGATGTTGAGCGCGACTGCGATGTCGAGCAGGCGCGACAGCAAGCCGGGCAACTGCTCGATGAGCTGGATCAGGGCGATGGGGTGCTGCTCCTTACCGATCTCTATGGCGCAACGCCCAGCAACATCGCCTCTAGCCTTATGGAAGGTAACCACAGGTTGATTCTCGTCTCGGGGCTCAATCTGGCGATGCTTATTCGTGTTATGAACTATCCTGGAGAGGATCTACCCGGCCTTGCCCAAAAGGCCTTTAGCGGCGGTCAAAGTGGCGTATCCATGCACCCCACACTGGCACAACAGGAGCAACTGAACCATGCTTAGCAGGGATATCACCATTATTAACAAACTGGGGCTGCACGCCCGCGCCGCAGCCAAATTCGTCAATCTCGCCTCTGCTTTCGACAGCGAGATCAATATCAGCCGTAACGGTCAGACCGTCAACGGCAAAAGCATCATGGGCGTGATGATGCTGGCCGCATCCAAGGGGACGACCCTGGAACTGAGTGCGGAGGGCAGCGATGCAGAGCTTGCCCTGCAGCAACTGGAGGCGCTGGTAGCACAGCGCTTCGACGAAGCGGAGTAATCGCCTCACCACCCAACCGGCAGGAGTCAGCATGCCAATAGCCCTTTCCGGCATCGCGGTCTCACGAGGGATCGCCATCGCAAAGGCCCGTGTCATTCAACACGGCCAGCTCGATATCGCCGAATATGTGCTGCCGCCCGAACATATCGACGAGGAAGTCGCACGCTTTACTCATGCCCTGGAGATAGCACGCGAACAACTGCGAATCATCCGCACACAAATCCCCGCACACACACCGCAAGACATCGCCGCCTTTATCGATACCCACATGCTGATGTTGCAGGACGAGGCGCTGAGCAGCGCCCCAGTGGAGTTGATCCGGCAGCATTGCTGTAATGCCGAGTGGGCGCTGAAGCTGCAACAGGATGCCCTGGTGCAGGTATTTGATGCGATGGAGGATCCCTACCTGCGCACCCGCCGCGATGACGTAGAACATGTAGTTCGTCGGGTACAGCAGATCCTGCTGCGCGAAGAGCAACAGAGCGGTGCACTGGAAAGTGACCATGATGAGCCGCGCATCATCCTTGCCATCGATCTCGCCCCCAGTGACATGGTGCAGCTAAATAGCCGCAACATCGCCGCCATCGTCACCGAGCGCGGCGGCCCGCTGTCGCACACCGCCATCCTTGCCCGCAGTCTCGGCATCCCGGCACTGGTTGGAGTACCCCATGTGCATCAATATGTGCATGATGGCGAATCACTGATCATTGATGCGAACAACGGTAGCCTGCTGCTGCAACCCGATGTTGCCACCCTCAAGCACTATAAGTCGCGCCAGCGTGCCGAGCTGCGTGCGCGGCGCGAACTCTATAAGCTCAAAGATCAGGACTCACTCAGCCTTGACGGTACTGCCGTCACCCTGCACGCCAACATCGAGCTCTCCGAGGACATCACCGCACTGAAGCGTGTCGCGGCCACCGGGGTCGGTCTCTACCGCACCGAATTTCTCTTCATGAATCGTGAGACCCCGCCTGATGAAAATGAGCAATATCAGACCTACCGCTACACCCTGCGCCGCCTCAAGGGATTGCCCCTCACCATCCGTACCCTGGATCTCGGGGCCGACAAGGAGATCATTCCCGGCGCCACCGCCTGCACCAATCCCGCTCTTGGTCTACGCGCCATTCGTCTCTGCCTGAAAGAGCCAGAACTGTTTCTGCCACAACTGCGTGCCATCCTGCGAGCATCCGCCAAGGGCAAAGTTCGCCTGCTCATCCCCATGCTTACCAGCGTGCAGGAGCTGGCGCAGGTAATGGGGCTAATAGAGCAGGCCAAAGCAGAACTGCGCCGTGAGAAAAAACCTTTCGACCCCGCAATGCCCATCGGTGCAATGATCGAGGTACCCGCCGCCGCGATCTGCGCCGATCTATTCGCTGCGCGCCTGGATTTTCTCTCCATCGGCACCAACGACCTGATGCAATACACCCTTGCCACCGACCGCATCGACGAGAACGTCAATCACCTCTTCGACCCGCTTAACCCCGGCGTACTGCGATTGATTCACGGGGTACTCAAGGCAGGACACAAGGCCGGCATTCCGGTCTCCATGTGCGGCGAAATGGCCGGCGATCCACGCTACACCCGACTGTTACTGGCAATGGGGCTGCGTGAGTTCAGCATGCCGCCGGCCAGCCTGCTGGAGGTCAAGCAGGTAATTCGTGAAAGCGATATCGGCAAGCTACAGCGCAAACTCGGCAAGCTGATGGCCAGTGATAACCCCAGGGCACGCGGGGTAGAACTGGGGCTAATTCATCCGCATTACGGCTAAATCACGCCCCATCACCGACAGGCCATTCCCTATACCTGTCCCCCTTGATAAACTGCGCCACACATAACAGGGGGCAAACATGGTCGATGCGACAGAAATAGAGTCGGTGCAGGAGCGTCTACAGACGCTGCACGAGGCGCTGTCGCAACGAGATCAAGCCGCCGTCCGGCAGATCATCAACGAACTGCACCCCGCCGAAACCGCCTTGCTGCTTGAGTCGCTACCTAGCGACCAGCGTCGTATTGTCTGGGAGCAGGTAGACCCCAGCTTCGACGGCGACATCCTGCTGCACGTTAACGACAACCTGCGCGCCAGTCTGATCCGTGACATGGCATCGCATGAACTGCTGGCCGCCGCAAAAGGCCTGGCCCCGGATGACCTCGCCGACCTGCTGCCGGAGATGCCCGAGGATGTCACGGCACAACTGCTGCAGAACATGGACGATCAACACCGCGAGCGGCTTGAAGCGGTGCGTCACTACGACGAGGACAGTGCCGGCGGTCTGATGAACGTCGACACCATCACCATTCGTGCCGATATCAGTCTGGATGTGGTACTGCGCTACCTGCGTCGTCTCGGTGAGCTGCCGGAGAATACCGACAGCCTGATGGTAGTTGACCGCGAAGGTCACTATCTGGGACTGCTACCACTGACCATGCTGCTGACCCACTCCCCTGAACAGGCGGTTCAGGAGTTAATGTTCAGCGAGCCGGAACAACTGCTCGCCTCCACCCCGGCACACGAGGTCGCCACCCTGTTTGAACACCGCGACCTGATCAGTGCCCCGGTCATTGATGAGCAGGGAAAACTGCTTGGCCGTATTACCATCGATGATGTCGTCGACGTTATCCGTGAGCGTGCCGACCACGACTTCATGGGTATGGCCGGTCTGAACGAAGAAGAGGATATCTTCGCCCCGGTGGTCGCCAGTAGCCGCCGCCGTGCCGTATGGCTCGGCATCAACCTGATCACCGCGCTACTTGCCTCCTGGGTGATCGCGCTGTTCGATGCCACCATTGAACAGTTGGTGGCACTTGCAGTGCTGATGCCCATCGTCGCCAGTATGGGAGGTATCGCCGGCAGTCAAACCCTGACACTGGTTATTCGCGCCCAGGCACTCGGACAGATCAGCAGTCGTAACGCAGGACAGCTGCTGAGCAAAGAGGTCGGCGTCGGGCTGCTCAACGGTATCATCTGGGCCAGCGTTCTCGCCATCGTGGCCGGCCTCTGGTTTGACAGCGTGCCACTGGGGCTGGTCATCGGTGCAGCGATTTTGGTAAACCTGTTAATAGCTGCCATATCCGGTGCGACCATTCCTCTGATACTGAAAAAAATGGGCGCTGATCCGGCACTTGCCGGTAGCGTCGTGTTGACCACTGTCACAGATGTCTTCGGCTTCTTCGCCTTTCTCGGGCTGGCAGCACTCTTTTTGGTATAGGAAACGATACGAGCATATTCATGAGTAATGAACCCGAACAGCCCAATGATGACGATGAGGAAATCATCCTCATCAGCAAAAGCCAACTCAAACGTGAAAGCCATGCCTTAACGGATCTCGGCAAAGAACTGTTTGAATTATCACCAAATAAACTTGCCAGAATACCGCTACCTGAGAAGCTACAAGAAGCACTCGCCCTGGCCCATCGCATCAAGGAGCGCGGCGGTCGCAAGCGCCAGCTGCAATACATCGGGAAAATACTGCGCGCCACGGATGTAGAACCGATTCTTGCCGCAATGGAAAGTTTGAAGCTCGAACATGCGCATGAGAATGCCCGCTTTCACCGTATGGAGCAGTGGCGTGACCGCCTGCTCGAAGAGGGCGACAGCGCACTGAGTGAACTGCTATCTCAGCATCCCGACGCCGATCGACAGCATTTACGACAGTTACTTCGCAATGCGCAGAAGGAACAGTCGCAAAACAAGCCACCGAAGTCGGCGAGGGAGTTGTTCAAGTATTTGCGGGATAATATTAAAGAGTGAGTAGTCGTCACACTTTGACTGGAAAGGGCCCTTTTGCGGCCCTTTTTCGTTTTCCCTGTCATTGCCCCGCCTCCATCGACGTTGCAGGTAGATTGCATCTCAAGCATACAATCGAGTGGTAGCACAGCAATCTAAATGCTGATTGAAAAGTGGAGCCACTCCCGCTCACCGGAATAGAGACGCAGGCCAGCATAATCAATCGTACGCGCAACACAGCGCCATGCTTACATCACCAGGGCTCTTAGAAAACAAAAAAACTGCCAAGCGGCAGATTTTTTCATATAAATTAAACATCAAGGACCGGCAGCAACCCTGATTAAAGTAGGGAATAAGAAGTGTGGAATTATCGAGAATCCTCCCCCTCAACCGCCGGTTTCCTCTCCCTACTCTATTCCTGTATCATAGTAAAGCTAATTAACAGCTATACGGAATAAAGTATCATTAGTAAAAAAACGATTATGACTTATGGAACATTCGACATGTTTCATAAAGGCCATCTACGACTATTAGAGCGAGCCAAAGCATTAGGTGACTACCTTATTGTGGGAGTTACAGATGAGAATTATGATCGCTCTCGTGGCAAGTTGAATGTTATCGAAAGCACCGAGCAACGCGTGCAAGCCATCGAGGCATTAGATTTTGTCGACAAGGTCATTATAGAAAAACATAAAAACCAGAAAGCAGAAGACATGGTGAAATATGACGTTGATATTTTTGCCATTGGTGATGATTGGGAAGGTACTTTTGACTACCTGAATGAATACACTCATGTGGAGTACCTGCCCCGTACAGAAGGCATATCAAGCACCTTACTAAGAAAAGATAACTTCGACCTTATTAAATTAGGTATCGTCGGCCTTGGGCGTGATACTAACGCCTTTATCGAAGAAGCCCGGCATGTGCCCAACCTGAAGATCAATCGTATCTATTCACCCGATTTGCCAGCCCTGAAGCAATTTACCCAAAAAAGTGAAAGCATTCGCTACGGCCATGACAATTACGATGATTTTTTAGACACTGGCATTGTTGCCGTCTATATTGATACTGCGCTAGAAGAACATTACCCGCTGATTAAAAGAGCATTGCTTGCCAAAAAGCATGTCTTGTGTGAAAACCCTCTCGCACTACATAAAAGTGAATTAATAGAGTTACTCGCTTTAGCAAAAAAAGAAAAAGTCCTGTTACTTTCGGCACTCAAAACAGCATTTTTGCCCGCCTTCAATCAGCTATTAACCGAGTTAAGCAAGGGCATTATCGGCGACATTAAAGAAGTGAGAGCAACCCGTACTTCGCTATATAAAGAAAAAGATTATCCCGATACCTTTATGGCCCAGGGGGCTACCAATATTTTATCCTCTTATCCTTCCCTACTGGTTAATAAGATTTTAGGTGAAAGCAAAGACATCACATTTTTTGATCAAGGCCATGAAGGTTATGATGTTTCCAACCTGATCATCAGCAAACATAAAGGCGGTGCCATTGGGATTTCTAACGTTGCAACCGGCATCAAGTCAGAGGGTGATGCGGTAATTTCCGGAACAAAAGGCTACGTCTACATCCCTGCACCGTGGTGGCTAACCAAAGAATTTCATGTCCGCTTTGAAGACAAGCATAAGAGCCAAATATACAAATATGAATTTGATGGCTGCGGTCTGCGCTATATGATTGCCGAATTTGCATCACTCATACAAAGAGGCGAACGTAAGTCTACAATGTTAAAGCCTAAAGATATGATCAGCATTAATAGAGTGCTCCTGGAATATAACGAGAGAAAGTTGAAAGAATTGAAAGAAGCTAAACAATGATTTACGAAGACTATGCCATTTTCACCCCGGGCCCTGTAAAAATGTCTGAAGAGATATTACAAGTAGGTGCAAAACAAACCCCTTATTTCAGAAATAGTGCGTTCTCGGATGTGACCTTCGCTTGCGAGAATGGACTGTTAGAGATGGTCAATGCACCAGCAGGTTCAAAAGTTATTTTCTTAACGGCTTCCGGGACTGCGGGAATGGAAGCTGCTGTGATGAACCTTCTCAGTAGAGACGACCATGCATTAGTGGTTAACGGCGGAGGATTTGGGGAACGCTTTGTTAACATCTGTGCCACGCACGCCATACCGCATACCAACTTCAGGGTCAAAAACACCAACCTGTCCGACATTGAAGCTTTGGCGCCTGATGAGAATTACACAGCATTAGTGGTGAATGCGCACGAAACATCTGTTGGCCACCTGTATAACCTGGATGCGCTGGGTGATTATGCGATAAATAAAGGCATGCTCCATATCGTGGATGCCATCTCTATGTTAGTGACTGATCCGCTAGACATGCAGCAATCGCATATTGATGTTGTCATTGCCAGCTCTCAAAAGGGACTGGCTTTACCACCCGGACTAACCATGGTGATCCTTGCACCTAAAGCCATCGACAGATTACAAAAAATAAACTCGCTGTATTTCAACTTCAAAGACTACTTAACCAATGGCGAAAGAGGGCAAACACCCTACACGCCGGCTGTCACGATCATGTTGCAGCTGGAGGCCAGGCTTAAGCAAATAAAACGACGTGGTGGCATTGCACACAGTATCGCTAATGCAAAAGAAGTCGCCAACTATTTCAGAAAAAGTATAAAGGCGTTACCTTTAAAAGAGTATACGCCCTATATGCCAAACGCGATGACTGCCCTGACTCCAACCGATGGAAAATCGGCAATGGATATCGTTAATGCCCTAGAAACAGACTACAAAGTGATGGTGTGCCCTAATGGTGGTGCACAGCGTGATGTTGTTTTCAGGGTCTCTCACATGGGTGAAGTGACTACAGAATATACCGACATCCTCATTAACGCTCTACATGAATATTATGCTGTGGCCAGAACCTGATGGTAGATCCCAGGGTTTTACGTAAGGCTCAGTTGATTATGCTCGAGATGTTGATCGAGTTTGATTCAATATGTAAAAGGCACCACCTGCAATATTGGTTAGATTCTGGCACCTTATTAGGCGCGGTTCGTCATCAGGGATTTATCCCCTGGGATGATGATATTGATTTGGCTATGCCTGTTGAGGACTACAATGCATTTTTACAAATAGCCGAAAGTGAACTTTCGAGCGAGATATTTCTTCAAACATCTCAAACCGATAAACACTTCAAGTTCGACTACATCAAGCTGCGTTCCAATAAAGCGAGGATTGTAGAGTTTCACGAAAAAGACAGGCCCATACACTACCATCAAGGTGTGTTTGTCGATATATTCCCCATGCTGACTATAGAAAATACAGAAGAAAATAAAGAACTGTATGAAAGTACGTTTAAAGAGATAAGAGACGTATCTGCTACTAGCCTGCATACTCCAACGGGTAAAGATGATCCCGTCAAACGAGCTGCTTTAGTAGCCTCTTTAAAGACAAAACATCAAAAATGGGACAACAACACATCCAAAGTCATATATGGCGGAGAGATGCCAGATGTAGCTGCCTGGTTTGATATTCAGCAGATATTCCCTCTTACAACATTGGAGTTCGAAGGAACATCCTTTCCCACTCCCAACAACCCAGCTCACTATTTAGATGCCATTTATAGCTTTGACTACAGGCAACTACCGCCAGTAAACAAGCGCATTACTCATGCTCACAGCATCGATTTTACTCAGTAAAAATCTAAATACTTGTCTATACCTGACACCAAACCACCATCACGTAGCGCCGTTCTCTTGCACGAACCCGCTCTATCACCCGGGTAAAGACATCACAATGGCAGCGAACAAAAAAAGGCAGCCTGCCGGCTGCCTTTTCTCCTCGCGTCTCTTATGGAAGCGAACACCGAATCTTCCGGTGCTCCAGCACCGGAAAACTTCGCCGAATATCGCGCAACCGAGTAAGGTTGAGGTCAGAGACCACAACCCCCGAGCCACGGGGTAAACGGTCCAGCACCACTCCCCAGGGGTCTACCACCATCGAGTCACCAAAGGTCTCGCGGCCATTGGCATGATAGCCACCCTGCGCGGCGGCAACAACGTAGCACTGGTTCTCTATAGCGCGGGCGCGTACCAGCACCTCCCAATGGGCCTTACCGGTGATCGCGGTAAAGGCGGAGGGAATGGTGATGAGTTCCGCCCCCTGCTCGACCAGGCTGCGGAACAGTCCCGGGAAGCGCAGGTCGTAACAAACTGCCATGCCAAGCTTACCGAAGGGGGTTTCGACAACCACCAATTTATTACCCGGCTCAATGGTTTCGGATTCGTTATAACGTTCGTCGTTTTCGGTGATCAACACGTCAAACAGGTGAACCTTGTCGTAACGGGCAACCCGTTGCCCCTGCGCATCAAACAGCAGCGAGGCAGCGGTGACCTTATCTGCATTGTGGGCGCTCAGGGGGATCGTTCCACCCACCAACCAGACCCCGTTTCGTGACGCCTGCTCGGCAAGAAAGTCCTGTAGGTGACCACTGCCATCAGCCTCACGGATCTTGACCGTGTCGTGATCGCTCATCCCCATCAGGGCAAAGTTTTCTGGCAACACCACCAGCTCAGCCCCCGTCTCAGCGGCCTGCTTAATCAGCCGTTCTGCCTCCAGCAGGTTGGCGTTTACATTCGGTCCCGATGCCATCTGCACCGCAGCAATACGACTCACACACTCTCTCCTGTTAACACGATGCCTCAGTGCGACATCATTATTACTTCTAATTGAATAGCCGCCTCAGCTCCGCTTCCGGGCAGGGTTTCGATACGTTCCGACTCCAGTCCCAACGCCACCAACCAGGCCTGTAGCTCTTCCACCCACAAGCTCCCCTCATCTCCTCCCGGATAACGGAGCTGCAAGAGACTTTGCGGTGATTGCTGTAACTTGCCGAGGGCTGCCACCAGAGACGGATGTGAGGCAAGCCACTCGCCGTGGCGAGGTCGTGCCCAGTCGGCGGCATTGAGTGTCCACACCGTCTCAGCGGAGACCGGCGTAGTCATTACAAGTAGCAGAAACAGGCGGATTAATATCGACATACGGGGAGGAATAGTAGCATTAATAGTAGGCGAAAACAGCTTCCGCCTTACTCCATAAACAGGGGACTATCCTGCTCCACCTGCTGCTCAGTGACACGCCTGATTACCGGGTCGCGCCAGCTTCCGGAGATGTGGTATTGGCTCATGGTGGCGGCCTTGATATCGGATTTAAATACCTCATGTAGCAATGCCACCACTGCCGCAACCTGTGGCCCCCATGCCAGTGCACTGGCCACCGACACGGTACCACTGACATTCGGGACCACGTAGAGCTCCTGATCAAAATCCTGCTCCAGCAGGCCGGTACGCCCGCTCACCAGAATACTCGCTGGCGCTGACTCCATCCGCAAATTGGAGGTAAATGCCTGGCCCTGCTCAATACGGATGTCCCCCTGAATGGTGTCAAAGGCAAGGCCCTCTTTAAACACATCACTAAAATCGAGAAACAGTCTTCGTGGCAGTGCCGGCAAGCTAAGAATACCCAGCATACGCCCTGCCCCGGGCTCCACATCCACCATGGTGCCCTCCTTAATCGATAAATCCAGCTGACCATTCAACACCGCCAGTGATACGGCCGTTGGTCCGCCTACCCACCACACCTTGCCTGATGACGTCGTCTTGCCCCCCTGAATCACCGAGGCAAAGCCAAGTTGCCTCATCATCCCCCCAAGGTCGGGAGAGTTGAGACTGTAATTGAAAAAGGTATTCCCCCCCTCGCTCCAGGTACCCTCACCGGTAATGGTAAAGAGATCCGACTCAACCGCTATATCCTTAATCGACAGACGTTTATCCTGCGGCACAACCTTGAGCACGACTCTCCCCAGTGGCAGGTCGCCATAGCTGAATTGCTCCACTGCAAAGCTGATAGCGGGTATATCGGCAACCTTCGGCTCTGCGGCCTGCTCATCATCAGCCGCGTCGCGCAGCAACTGCAGCTGCTGCAATTCCACCACTACCGGTGGTGGCTGTAATGTCGTTGTGCGCTCACCCTCACCACGTAGTTTACGCAACACAGCCTGCCAGCGGGAAAGGCTCAGGCGGCCACCCTTGCCGAGCACTTCGATCACATCGCGCCCCGGCAAACTCAGCGGTGCAATAGCGCCAAGATTCAATTGTGCCCGGCGCAGCCCATGCTCCCCGCCTCGACCACCATCACGCCATATCAGGCCAAACGAATCACCAAAAGTAAGCCTTTTCTCCCCGCTACGCACCCCACTAAGGAAGAAACTCATCAACATATCTCCCCTTGACTCGGTCTCCTTTGTCAGGGGGCTTGGCAGCAGCGAACTTACCCCCTCAAGACTGGAGTGAATACGCAGCTCAGCCCCCTCGGCAGCAACACCCCGCGGCAGGGTGAGACTGGCCTGCCACTCGGCCTCCCCCTCCAGATAATCAAGCAGTGGCAGCCTGAGCGCCTCTCGCAGTGCATGCAGTTCCCCGCTGCCGCGTGCGGCCACAATTACCTTCGGTTTATCCCCGCCATCACTCATCACAACAACGGTAACGGGCTTGCCAAAAAGCTCTGCCGTCAGCTGCTCTGCAGTGAAACTGTTCTCGCTAAAGTGCAGGCTTCCACGAAGCCCCTTTAACTTCACGCCATCCACCACATCAAGGCGGTTATCGGCAAAATCGACCCTGCCATCAATCGCCAACGGCAGGGACTCACGCACCGTCGACGTCAGCGGGATCGCTAGCTGCAGATCGAGCGAAACATCTCCCGTGCCCTGCATGGTCTGCAGCATCCTGCCGGTATTTTTCGACAGGGGGGACTCGTGCAGAAAGCGCAAACCATCGTTAATGGAAAGTGCGGCAGCGCCATCAACCAGTAGGCGGGGGGCGCGAAAATTGGCTATAGAGACCTTCGTAGGACCCAGCCGCGCATCGTACAGACGAGCCCCAGTGGCCTCAATCCACATCCCGGGGCCATCGAAGTGCACCTCACCGGCAAGCTGATGCAGATCAGGCCACTCATCCTGATAGTGTAGCTGCACCGCCTCGGCATCGAACAACACCTCGAAACGGCCCTGATGCTCCCGGAACGGAAAGTGGTTAAGAAAGCCGTGATACTGTAGTGAGCCACTCGGCACCCGTCCGGCCTTAAAGGCGTTATCGAGCCAATACAGACTCTTCTCTTTCAGTAGCCCCGCAGGCAGATAACGTGGCACTGCGCGGGTATCCTCTGCACTAAAGCGCCCCTGTAACGACAGCCACGGTGCTCTCCCCTCAGCCAGACGCAATTCCATCTCCAGCTGTGCAGAAAGGTCACGATTCTCTACCATTAGAGAGTGGCCCAGCAGCTCCCAGCCACCCACCTCACGTCGCAAAGAGAGCTCGCCATTCAGGCTGTTCAGTGACAGCGGGGCACGGAACAGCCGCGGTAGCGTCAGCTCACCATTTTCCCCACTCAGCCGAAGCCGTCCCTGTTCGCCGTTAAAATGAAAATGTGCATTAACACCGGTGACTCCCGGTATCTTGTTCCAGGGTCTCAGGCTCAGCCCCTGAAGCTCCCCTTGCAACACAACGCGCTTATCCGCTACCTGCTGGCGGAGGTACAAGCCCTTGAGCAGCCCACCAGGGGCCATCTGTTTCACCATCGCCTGCTGTTTGTCGAGCGGCGGCAGATAGGGTAGCAAAGCTCCCATCGTCTCAATCGACAGCCGATCGGCCTGAAAGGTGGTTTCATCATTGTGCCGGCTCAGTACCCATCGCATCGGCTGCGCCGGCACCTCATCGTGCTGTAGCTGCAGCTCAGCCAGATCGATACGCCACCCCCCCGGCTGGCGCAGCAGGCGGGCATCAGCAGATAGGTGGGGAATGGCCTGAACGTGCTCGCCACGTGCCAGCACCAGACCGGCGGCCTGCAGCCGGGTAGTGACCGATTCCAGCTTACCGTCCTGCCAGCGGCTCCACAGCTCCAGATCCAGCACTCCCTCCCGAATCGTGCTTCCCTGCCACGATAACTGCTGCAACCACTGGCGCGGCTGCAGCTGCGCGGTCTTTACATAGAAGCCGCCACTCCAGCGCTTGCCTTGCAGCGGGTTGCCTTCAATATCGGCTGCCACACGCAGCTCCCTGCCGAGACGCCTGGGCAGATTCACAAAGCCGTTAAGACGATGGCGCTCACCCTCGTTGTACAGTTCCAGTTCGACATTATCGAAACTGAAACGCTCACCACTCTTTTTATCGTGCAGGCTAATACGGCTAGCCGTCAGTGCCAGGCGGTTTTGACTCAGGAACCAGGCCCCCAGAGCCTGCGTCTCCTCCAGCCCCTTTTTCGTTGTCCCCCCTGCACCCTTCTGCGATTCTTGCACGGCCAGCTCAAGCCCCTGTACGCCCAAACTCCCATCGAGGTTACGGGTCACCTCCAGATTGGCCCCACTCACGACCAGTTCGATAATCGGCCTGCCATTGCGCAGTGAGGCGACCGGATCGAGGGAGATGGAAACGGCATCGAAGCGACTAAGCAGCGCTTCTCCGCCCTTGTGCATCAGGGCGACGTTACTCAAAATCACGGTGGGGGAGATACCAACCACACGGGCATCTATGCCGGAGATGGTCACCGGCTGGCCCAGATAGCTTCCCGCCATGGCCTCAAGCTGTGCGCGATACTCCTCGACCGAGGAGAAATAGAGGCGAAACAGGCTAACAGCAACGGCGAACAGCACCAACAGGCCGACGCTGCTGTACCAGACGAATGTCTTTAACCTACTGTTGTGAAGCATTGCCGGCCTGTCGGTCCACCATGGTGGGTTTAAGGTTTATAAAAATAGAGAAGCCGTCTACATCAAGACGACGTCAAACTGCTCCTGGGTATAGAGCGATTCAACCTGAAAGGTGATGGGCCTGCCGATAAACTCTTCCAGTTCGGCCACGCTGGTCGACTCCTCGTCGAGCAGCATATCAACCACCTCCTGGCCTGCCAGCACCAGCATCGAGCGGGCATCATACTGACGCGCCTCACGCATGATCTCACGGAAGATCTCAAAACAGACCGTCTCCGGGGTCTTCAGGGTGCCACGCCCGTTACAGGTGGGACAACACTCGCACAACACATGTTCCAGTGATTCGCGAGTGCGCTTACGTGTCATCTGTACCAGCCCCAGAGAGGAGACCTCACTGATATGCGTCTTGGCATGATCGCGCTCCAGCGATTTTTCCAGCGCACGTAACACCTGACGGCGGTGCTCCACATCCTCCATGTCGATAAAGTCGATAATGATGATGCCACCGAGATTGCGCAGGCGCAGCTGGCGAGCGATCGCCTGTGCGGCCTCAAGATTGGTCTTGAAGATGGTCTCCTCAAGATTACGATGACCGACGAAGGCACCGGTATTCACATCGACCGTGGTCATCGCCTCGGTCTGGTCGACAATCAGGTAACCGCCCGACTTGAGCTGCACCTTGCGCTCCAGCGCCTTCTGAATCTCATCCTCTACGCCGTATATATCAAAGATCGGGCGCTCACCCGAGTAGTGGCTGATACGCCCTGCCAGCGGCGGAATAAACTTACTGGCAAACTTGTGAACTTTAAGGAACGTCTCGCGCGAATCGATGCGGATCTTCTCGATATCGTCATCGGCAATATCACGCATAGTGCGCATGACCAGTGGCATGTCCTCGTGAATCAGATGCTCACTACCTCCCTGCCTGACCTTATCCTGTACCTCGGTCCAGAGCTTGTTGAGAAAAAGGATATCGCGTTCCAGCGCCTCGCGGTCCACCCCCTCAGCGGCGGTGCGAATGATAAAACCACCGGGGGCTACCTCTGCGGCACACTCACGCACAATACTCTTCAGCCGCTCGCGCTCCTCCTCGCTATCAATACGTTGCGAGACGCCAATATGGTCACTACCTGGCATATAGACCAGAAAACGCGAGGGAATAGAGATATGGGTAGTAAGACGTGCCCCCTTGGTGCCCAACGGATCCTTTGCCACCTGCACCGTCACCTGCTGCCCATCGCGCAGCAGAGTGCTGATCTGTTCGGTGCGCGCCTCCCCGTCTTTTGTATCATCCTCACAAAGAATATCGGAAGCGTGCAGAAATGCTGTGCGATCTAACCCTACCTCAACAAAAGCTGCCTGCATCCCTGGCAGCACACGGCACACCTTGCCGCGATAGATATTGCCAACCAGACCACGCTTGCGCGCACGCTCAATGTGCACCTCCTGCAGCATGCCATTCTCAACGTAGGCGATGCGCGTCTCCTGCGGGGTTATGTTTATTAGTAACTCTTCACTCATAAAAGATGATCCCGATAACAGCCCACAGGTTTCAGGTAACGGTTTTTCCTGTCACCTGAGACCTGCCAGCTGCATCCTTGTTAATCCTGCTCATGGCCTTTTCGCCAATGAAAAAATCCCGAATTGACGAAGCAGTTCAGCCGTCTCGTACAACGGCAAGCCCATCACCCCGGAGTAGCTCCCCTCCAGGCGCTCTATAAACATCGCGGCCTGCCCCTGAATCCCATAGCCGCCCGCCTTATCAGCAGGCTCTCCAGTATGCCAGTAGGCCCGTGCCTCATCATCCCCAATCGGGCGAAATCGAACATGACTCACACTCAGGCGGCTCTGCTCCTGCTCACCATTCACCAGGGCCACACCACTTAATACCAGGTGTTCACGCCCGGCAAGACGCAATAACATCTCTACAGCATCGTCACCGTCTCGCGGCTTTCCCAGCACCTCACCATCGAGTACCACTGCAGTATCGGCACCCAATACCGGCTTCTCATCACCGCTATCGAGCAGGCAAAGACCTGTCCGCGCCTTCGCCAGTGACACCCGCAACACATACTCCTCCGGGCTCTCGCCTGGCGCACATACCTCGGGCACATCGACCTTGAGTAACGCATAACGCACACCGATCTGCTCCAGCAGCTCACGCCGCCGTGGAGAGGCCGATGCCAGGTAAATGTCAGGGTCATTGGTCATGAACGGAGTACTCTATTTTTCATAACGTCAGGGCGTTAGGTCGTGAAGTCGAAAAAAAACCACGACCTCGCAACAACACTCTCACGCCCTCACGCCAATCACCGATGATAGGGATGCCCTTTGATAATCGACCAGGCCCGATAGAGCTGTTCGGCCAGCAGCACGCGTACCAGGGGGTGAGGCAAAGTTAACGGGGACAGCGACCACTTCTCATCGGCCCGGGCGCTAAGGGCCGGCTCTATTCCCTCTGGGCCACCAACCAGCAGAGCGACATCCCGTCCCTCACCCATCCAGAAATCAAGGCGCCCTGAAAGCTGTTCGGTCGACCAGGGCTTACCCTTCACCTCCAGCGCCACCACCCGTGCTCCTTTGGGGATTGCCGCACTCATCTTCTCCCCTTCGATGCGGGTGAGACGAGCGATGTCTGCCCCCTTGCCGCGTTTGCCGGCAGGGATTTCGTGCAGCTTCAGTGCGCACTCAGCAGGCAGACGTTTAGCATACTCGCCATAGCCATCCTCCACCCAGCGGGGCATTTTCTGACCAACGGCGAGCAGGTGGATCTGCATCGTTAGTGGGCGTCGCCGTCCTGCCCGGCAAGCTCATCCGGGGCCTCTCCCCACAGTTTTTCCAAATTGTAGAAGTCACGGGTCTCAGGCAGCATCACATGCACCACCACATCTCCCAGGTCGACCAGCACCCAGTTACTTCCGCGTTCGCCCTCTATGCTCAGCGGTTGCAGTCCCGCCTCCTTTACCTTCACCACCACATTATCTGCCAGGGATTTCACCTGACGGGTGGAGCTACCCGCAGCGATCACCAGTACATCGGTGACACTACTCTTATCGCGGACATCAATTACCTTGATATCAACACCCTTAAGGTCATCCAGGGCATTCACGACTACATCTTTCAGTTCATCTACGTTCATTTACACACTTCTATCGATAGAGGTTTTGTTGCCGAATATAGTTCCAGACCGACTGCGGCAACAGATAGTTGGCGCTACTGCCAGCAGCTATCCGCTGACGTATTTCAGTCGCGGATATGGCTAGCTGGGTAACAGCGCACAACAGTACGCCCCCGGCCGGGGCATCACAAAGTTGTTGCGCCTCATTGAGGCGATGTTGCTCTAATAACTGTTTCAGCGGCTCATCCAGTGTCTCTTCATCCAGCATCCAACCGGGACGATGGGCAACCACGATATGCGCGAGCTGAACCAGTTCCTGCCAATGATACCAGCTTGGAAGGCCAAGAAAGGCATCGCCGCCGATAATCAGGCAAAGCGGGCGGGTTTCGCCGAACTCCCGGCGAAGCGAGCGCAGGGTATCCACCGTGTAGGAGGGGCCGGGGCGCTCCAGCTCACGAGCGTCCAGTAACAGCCCCGGTTCATCGTCAATCGCCAGCTGCAACATGACACTGCGTTGTTCCGGACTGGCATGGGGCTCACCACGGTGCGGCGGGACATTGCTGGGGACAAGGTAAACAGACTCCAGCCCTAACTGCTCCTTCACCTCCAGCGCCGGACGCAGATGGCCAAAATGAATCGGATCGAAGGTGCCGCCGAACAGACCGACAGGTTTGATCAACGCGGCTTGGCTCAAGAACGTCCCCTGTGCTTATGTCCTGTGGAGTAGAGAATATAAAAGACGAAGAGCAACACCAGCACAATGGCGGAAAACATGGTCGAGGCGCTCAGCCCCTCCTCACTTTTCTCTGTCTCACCGGGCTGCACCTCAGCCTTAGGCACCGGCTTCTGCACTGACTTCTGCGGTGATGACTGATTGTTGGGTACGGCATCAGCCTCCGCATAATCCAGCACCTGTCCGGCCACACTCTGCATACGTTGCTCCAGCGCATGAAGCCGTTGCCGCAACGCCTCATTCTCCTTGCGGATCGCCTCACCCTCGGCCGCCACCTGTTGCAGTCGCTGTTGCAGGACATCCGCATCATCAGAGAGATTCAGCCCTGCCGCCTGCTCGGCACTCATACCCACCAGCGCCTCACCGGCCTGGGTACCGCGCTGCTCACTGGACTCGCGCAATTGCTGCCACTGCTCATACTGCTGGCGAATGCCGCCAAACACCTCTGCGTCAGAGAGGGCGTAAAGCTCCTCATTGCTGGGAATACGCAGGGTTCGCCCTGTCTTCAGGTTATTCATATTGCCGCGATAAAAGGCCTCAGGGTTGGCCAGAAACAGCGCGTACATCATGTGCAGGTAACTACGATTACGCCCCTTGCTCAGACGGATCGCGATCTCATCCAGTGTCTCATTCTGCGCCACCTCGACATAGACGGGAGTGGTATCTGCAACAGGGGTGACTGCGGCCAGTTTGTACTGGCGCTCCATCTGTCCGCGGGACCACTCCACCAACAGCAGCAGCACCACCTCATCCCCCTGCCAGGGCTGCTCGGCAAACAGCTGAACGCGTCCCTCGCCCCGGCCCCTGTCGAGCAGGGCGATGCCCAGCCCCTGCAGTAACCCGGAGCGGGAAATGTGGCGTTTCTGATACTCCTCGAGCGAAGCCAGGGTGACACGCACCTCAGTCAGCGTCTCCCCGGGCAGGACAGTAAAGGGAATATGGGCACGTAGCGGTTCGCCCGGTACGGAGCGCACTACCAGTTCACCCAGGCTGAGGGCTGCCACCGGCAACGGCAGCAACAACAACAGCATTAGCAATGGACGCATTGCCCTGCTCCCTGTTCCCATATCACTCACTCCTGTATCGGCGTAGTTAGTGGTGTGACCTAGCCGCGAATGTGGCCATCACCGATAACGATATACTTCTGTGAGGTCAGCCCCTCCAGTCCAACAGGACCACGGGCGTGGATCTTGTCGGTGGAAATTCCAATCTCCGCCCCCAGTCCGTACTCAAAGCCATCGGCAAAACGGGTGGAGGCGTTGACCATCACCGAGCTGGAATCAACCTCGGCCAGGAAGCGCCGCGCCCGGCTGATGTTCTCAGTAATAATCGACTCGGTGTGACCGGAGCTGTGGGCATGCAGATGTTCGATCGCCTCATCCAGATCTTTCACCACACGCACCGCGAGGATAGGGGCCAGATACTCCTCATCCCAGTCGGCCTCGGTGGCGGCCACAGCCGCAGGCAGAATTCGCTGAGTAGTGGCACAACCGCGCAGCTCCACCCCCTTCTCGGCGTACATGCCACCCAGCTCCGGCAGCACCTGCTCGGCGATCTGCTCGGAGACCAGCAGTGTCTCCATCGCATTGCAGACACCGTAACGGTGGGTCTTGGCGTTAAAGGCGACGGCGATCGCCTTATCCAGGTCCGCCTCATCATCGATATAGACGTGGCAGACGCCGTGCAGGTGCTTAATTACCGGCACCTTCGCCTCACCGCTGATACGTTCAATGAGCCCCTTGCCGCCGCGCGGCACGATCACATCGACATACTCGCTCATGGTGATCAGCTCCCCCACCGCCGCACGGTCGGTGGTCTCGACCACCTGTACCGCTGTCGCGGGCAGGCCGGCAGACTTCAACCCGCTATGGATGCAGGCAGCAATCGCCTGGTTGGAGTGGGCCGCCTCGGAGCCGCCACGCAGGATCGCCGCGTTGCCTGACTTGAGACAGAGCGCCGCCGCATCGGCGGTCACATTAGGGCGCGATTCGTAGATGATGCCGATGACACCGAGCGGCACCCGCATCTTGCCCACCTGGATACCGGATGGGCGGTAGGACATGTCGCCGATCTCACCGACCGGGTCGGGCAGCGCGGCAATTTGGCGCAAGCCCTCGGCCATACCGTTAACCCGCTCCTCGTTGAGCGCCAGACGGTCCAGCAGCGCATCATCAAGGCCGTTGGCACGACCTGCCGCCAGATCCTTTTCGTTCTCCGCCAGCAGCGTGGTCATGCCAGCAACCAGTGCATCGGCGATGGCGTGCAGCGCCGCGTTCTTGGCGTTGGTGCCCGCCTTGTTCATCTCGCGGGAGGCGGCACGCGCCTGCTGTCCCAGCCCCTGCATGTACTCTTTAATATCCATGCTTCTTAATCCTGATTCATTAATAACAATAATTAGATTATGACGTTTGTTGCGGTGCTAACAGCGACAACACAATGAAAAATCGGCGGTACAATTACTCAAATCTGTCATTGCGTGAAGCGAAAGCGACGAAGCACTCCCTTACTACCTGAGATTGCTTCGCTTTCGCTCGCAATGACAGCAATGTAGGTTACGTTGCGATAGTCCCGTAGGCTGGGCAGTCATGCCCAGCGTCAGCGGCTATTTATTGACCGCTGCCGGGCATGGCTACCCGGCCTACCTAAACGAGTCTGACCCCCGCCATCAACAGCGCCAATTGTAACAACTCATCCCGCGGGTTGCCCTGTTCGGCCCCCTTGACCATGCGGTCGATGCGCACCGCGCGGCGTAACAGTTGCGACCAGCGGCGCTGGTTATGGCGCTGCAGACCAGCACGCACCACGGGCTGACGCTTCTGCCACACCCAGCGTGACTTCATTACCGCATCGACCGATGCCCCATGCTCAATCTCATAGGCCATCTCCTCCATCGCACGGATCTCGCGCACCAGCGCCCACAGGATAAGGATAGGCTCTACCCCCTCACCACGCAGCCCCTCCATGATGCGCGCCACCCGCTCGGCGTTGCCCAGCAGGGCGGTATCGACCAGCTCGAAGATATCGTAGCGGGCACTGTCGGCCACCCCCTGCTCCACCATCTCGGCATCGATGCTGCTCTCGCCGTAAAGCAGTCGCAGCTTCTCCACCTCCTGCGCGGCGGCGAGCATATTGCCCTCGACCCGCTCGGCCAGCAGTTGCGCTGCCTCGGGACTGGCATTGAGTCCGCGCATACGCATTCGCTGCTGCACCCAGCGCGGCAGTTCCGCCGCCTCAACAGGCCACACCTGCAGCGTCACCCCAACCGTATCCAGCGACTTGAACCACTTACTCTTGGCGGCATTTTTATCGAACTTGCTGCTGGTGATCAGCAGCACCGTATCGGGCGGCAGATTGGCGGCATAGTCACTAAGCGCCGCCCCCCCATCACGCCCCGGCTTGCCACTGGGCAGACGCAGGTCGATAAGGCGCTGTTCGGCGAACAGGGAGAGGGTATTCGAGGCGCTAGCCAGACTGTTCCAGTCGAAGCCAGCCTCCACATGCATCACCTCACGCTCGGCAAAGCCCTGGGCGCGGGCGGCGGCACGGATGGCATCAGCGGCCTCGCCCAGTTGTAGCGGCTCATCGCCGCTTAGCAAATAGATCGGACGCAGCCCCTGTTGCAAATGGCCCTGTAACTGGTCGAAGCGCAACTTCATTGGGCTTGGGCTGGGGCAGGTTCTGTGACGGGGACCATGCCCAGGGTACGCAGGCGGCGCAGCATCTGCTGTGCAGCGACACGATACATCTCCTGTTGCACCATCTCCTGCTCGGCCCCCTTCGCCAGCACATTGTCCGGGTCAAAACGGAAGTCGCGCTCGACACGGCTGCTCAGATTTTTTGCCAACACCTTGCCGTCGCTCCCGCTCAGGCTATATTTCACCGACAGAGTAAGCGCGTACTCACTGGCGCGCCCCAGGGCATCAACACTAAGGGTGCGACTACGTATGCTCGCCGATGCCACGTTCAGCACCGCCGTTGCATCACTCTCCTCATCCACGACCTCGCCACCCGCGCTAAGCAGTAAGCTCTCCAGCTCGTAGCGCAGTGAGGAGCCGGCCGGAACGACAAGTTTCGTCTTCGCCATCACCTCCGGCAGCGGTACCACGCCACGCAGATGAAAACCGCAACTGCTGACAAACAGTATCAGGGCAACGGAGAGAAGGTGACGCCAGCCCATCTAGTTGGCGACCACATTCACCAGTCGTCCGGGGACGACGATGATCTTGCGAATGGTCTTGCCATCGATAAAGGACTGCACCTTCTCGTCGGCCAGCGCCGCCTCCTCGATGGCGTCCTTGTCGGCACCGGCGGGCACCTCAACCTTGCCGCGTACCTTGCCGTTGACCTGCACCACCAGTTCAATCGAATCTTTCACCAGCGCCGCTTCATCCACCTCGGGCCAGGGGGCGGTGAGAACATCGTCGCCATAACCCAGCTCCTGCCACAACTTCTGCGCGATGTGCGGGGCGATGGGTGAGAGCAGGCGCAGCAGGATGGAGATCCCCTCGTTGCGCAGCGCATCGGCCCCCTCACCATCGACCTTGCCGAGGGTGTTCATC
>JBFFJV010000003.1:0-26678 GCA_041555695.1 Thiohalomonadaceae bacterium
CCAGCATCTCCGGCAGGCGGTGCAGGGTCTGCGGCCCGAACACGATGTCGACGAAGGGGGCTCGCTGCTGAATCATCGCCCCCTCCTGGCTGGCGACACAGCCGCCCACACCGATGATCACCTTCGGGTTCTTCTCCTTTAACGGCCGCCACATCCCCAGCTGCGAGAACACCTTCTCCTGCGCCTTCTCGCGAATGCTACAGGTGTTGAGCAGCAGCACGTCCGCCTCTTCAGGCGTCTCAACGACCTCCAGCCCGCAGGTGACGCCAAGGGCGTCCGCCATACGGGCCGAATCGTACTCATTCATCTGGCAACCAAAGGTTTTAATGTAAACTGTGCGCATCGTGCAGAAATATGGCTGGAAAAGGGCCGCATAGTTTACGCCAGAAGCCCCATATACCCAAGCTTCTTGGAAATAGGGCGGAGCAAGTACCAGGCCGGTGTTTCCGGGCTTTCCCTCTTATTCCCGGGAAGTAAGGGACGGGATTGAGGGAAAATTAAAGAGGAAACGCCCTATTTTGCTCCCCTTTGCCCTGGGAGAGGGGCTTTTGTAAGGCCCCGATGTCATTGACCGTTACCCTGAAAATAAGGTGCCCGTTACAGCATGAGCGAACAAACCACACAGACGTCCCTGTTACAGGTGGGTGACATCGAGCTTGCGCAGATCACCGAAACACTAGCCAGAGACGGCTATGCGGTGGTGCCCAGCTTTCTCAATCCGCAAACCTGTGCCACCCTCGCCGCCGAGGGGCGTAAACAGATCGATGCCGGCATGCTGAAGGCCGCGGGCGTTGGCCAGGGGTGTGAACACAGCCTGCGCGATGAGATCCGCTCCGACCATATTCTATGGCTCGACGATGAGAATGCGGCGCCACTGCAGAAGCAATATCTGGAGTTACTGGAGGCCTACCGCCAGGAGGTCAACCGCCAGCTGTTCCTTGGCATCTTCGAGTTCGAAGGGCATCTTGCCCTCTACCCGCCCGGCAGTTTCTATAAACGGCACCTTGATCGTTTTCGCGAAGATGACCGGCGGACCGTCACCGCCATCCTCTATTTAAATGATAACTGGCAGGAAAGCGACGGCGGGCAGCTGCGCTTCTACCCCAACGGCGAGAGCGTGGCCGAATACATCGACATCCTGCCCCAGGCCGGCACTCTGGTGACCTTTCTCAGCCACGACTACTGGCACGAAGTACTGCCAGGCAGTCGTGAGCGGATGAGTATTACCGGCTGGTTTAAACGCCGATAGAACGATAGAGGCCATTTTAAAGGAAAATAAAAAAAGCGGGCTTTGCCCGCTTTTTTATCGCAGCGAAAAAACTTATTCCTTAGCTTCAGCTTCTTCTTTTTGCGCCCGAACAAAACCAGGACTGAGAGGACAGAACTCCCCTTCCCCCCCCATGCGCTTGTAGATATCCGCAAGTGCCATATCTTCAGTAGCGAAGATATTCTCCTGGCCAATATGGTCAAACAACTGGGTATCACGCATCACCATTATCACCTGACGCTTGAGGCCACTCAGCACCAGCGTAATGTCGTGATCCTTAAGGCGCTGGTTAAGGTGATGCAGCACCTCTTCACCAGATGCGTCGAGCTGGTTAATACCGTCACCCACCACCAGGATATACTTGGCATTGGGCTTGTCGGCGACCGCTGCCAGAATGGTATCCTCAAAGAAGGAGACGTTGGCGAAATAGAGTGAACCGTCAAAGCGCACCACGATGATGTTCTCATCGGTAGGCAGGTCCGGATGAACCGCCAGATCACGCAGGGTGCCATCCTCGTAACGGCCAAGGTGGGCCACACGCGGGCTCATGGTGCGATAGAGATAGAGACCAATGGCCAGGCCGGCACCGACCATGATGCCCTGGTCCAGGTGCGGCGCAAAACCGAGGGTGGCCAGGAAGGTGACGATGGAGGCGATACCGTCGTGCTTACTGGCACGCCAGGCATGCTTCACCGCCTTGAAGTTAATCAGACCAATCACCGCCATGATGATTACCGCGGCCAGTACCGCCTTGGGCAGGTGGTAGAGCAGAGGGGTAAGGAATAGCAGGGTGATCACCACCACCGCACCGGTGAATACGGAAGACATGCCGGTCCTCGCACCTGCCCCCAGATTCACCGCAGAACGGGAGAAGGAGCCGGAGGCGGGATAGGACTGGAAGAAACTACCGACTATATTACCGAGGCCCTGACCAATCAGCTCCTGATTGGGGTCGATACGGTCCTTGGTCTTGGCGGCCATCGCCTTGGCAATCGAGATCGCCTCCATAAAGCCAACCAGTGAGATGACGATGGCACTGGAGAAGAGGGTCATCATCATCTCTGCGCTAAACGCGGGCATCTGCATGGAGGGCAGGCCCTCAGGGATGGTACCTACCACTCCACCCGGCATCATCTGCTCGTAACCAATCGTCCAGCTAACAATGGTCGTACCGGCAACGGCAACCAGCACACCGGGAACCTTCGGCAGATATTTCTTAAAGCCCCACAGGATAGCGATAGCCACCACACCGAAGATCAGGGTCGGGATGTGGCTGTCGCCCACCTGCATGATCACGCCCCAGATGTCATTGACGAAGCTCTCGGAACGCTCCTTGGTCACCCCAAAGATCTTGTTCAGCTGTGACAGGCCAATGATCATGGCTGCCGCGTTGGTAAAGCCGACAATCACCGGATGGGAGAGGAAATTAACGATAACCCCCAGCTTGAACACTCCGAGGAAAAGCTGAAAGGTTCCCACCAGAAAGGCCAGCAGGATAGCCAGCGGGGCATAGACCGCGATCAACTGCTCCTGTGTCATTCCACTGGGGTCTCCAGCCAAAGGAATAATTGCCGAGGCCGTCAGCAGGGAAACCACCGCCACCGGGCCAGTAGCCAATTGCTTCGAGGATCCAAACATTGCCGCAATAATCACCGGCATAAAGGAGATGTAGAGACCGTAATAGGGCGGCAGGCCTGCCAACTGGGCATAAGCCATCGACTGTGGGATCAGCACCAGAGCGACAGTAATACCGGCGATCAGGTCGGCACGCAGATTAGGACCTGTCAGTTGCCATTCGAGAAAGGGGAGAAATCGCTTAATCTTATCCATTCTTATACCTGCAACTTTCATTGGCGGAAGGCTTCTTGGTACGAACATACCCGGCCTGCTTAAGCCATCAATGCTATCAGAAAGCGAACTGTGGAGCCATTACCCCTCCTGCTCTGCCAACTCTTCCCAGCGCTGGTAAGCCTGCTCCAACTCACTATTAAGCTGCTCCATACGCTCAGTGGCACGGGTAACCGCGTCCCCATCCTGCTGCTGATAAAAGGCTGGATCCCCCATCTGCTGTTGCAGTGCCTCCTGTTCGTCCTCCAGCTCGGCAATGCGATCGGGTAGCAGCTCCAGTTCGCGCTTGTCCTTATAGCTCATTTTGCTCTTTTTGGCGCTTTTCTTCTCCGGCTCCTGACTTTTGTTCACCGCCGGTTTCTTTACCTCACCGCTCGTCACCGCACAGCTGGGACGCTGGCGTAGCCAGTCATCATAGCCGCCGACATACTCCTTAAGCTGGCCATGACCCTCAAACACCAGCGAGCTGGTGACCACGTTATTGATAAAGGCACGATCGTGGCTCACCAGTAACAGGGTGCCCTTGTAGTCGAGCAGCAGCTCTTCAAGCAGGTCGAGGGTCTCCACATCCAGGTCATTGGTCGGCTCATCCATTACCAGCAGGTTGGAGGGTTTGGTAAAGAGCTTGGCCAGCAGCAGGCGGTTACGCTCACCACCAGAAAGAGATTTGACCGGACTGCGCGCACGCTCCGGGGTGAAGAGAAAGTCCTGCAAATAGCCCATGATGTGCTTGCTGGCACCGTTAATCTCGACCCGGTCGCTGCCCTCAGCCACGTTATCCAGCACCGAGGCCTCCTCATCGAGGATCGAACGGTGTTGATCGAAGTAGGCGATCTCCAGCTTGGTGCCCAGCTTGACGCTACCCTGCTGTGGCTCCAGCTGCCCCAGCAGCACCTTCAACAGGGTGGTTTTACCCACCCCGTTGGGGCCGAGTATCGCCACCTTGTCACCACGCATAATCGTGGTGCTGAAATCACGAAACAGCACCCTGTCACCATAGCCCTGACTCAGGTTCTCAGCTTCAATAACCACCTTGCCGGAACGCTCAGAGCCCTGCATCTGCATCTTCGCCGTGCCCTGACGCTCACGTCGCTCCTGACGCTCGTTACGTAGCGACTTGAGGGCACGTACCCGCCCCTCATTGCGGGTGCGTCGTGCCTTAATGCCCTGACGGATCCATGTCTCCTCCTGCGCAAGTCGCTTGTCGAACAGTGCGTTCTGCTGCGCCTCGGCATCCAGCGCCTCCTGCTTGCGCTTCAGATAGGTCTCATAGTCACCGGGCCAGGAGCTGAGGACGCCACGGTCCAGCTCAATAATGCGGGTAGCAATGCGCTGCAGGAACATGCGGTCGTGGGTAATGAAGAGTAGCGTCCCCTGCCAGCTGAGAAGAAACTCCTCAAGCCAGGCAATGGCATCAATATCGAGGTGGTTGGTAGGTTCGTCCAGCAGCAACAGCTGCGGCTCACTTACCAGCTCACGGGCCAGCAGCACGCGGCGCTTGAGACCACCCGAGAGATCGGCAAAATCACTATCCGCAGGCAGGCTCAGGCGAGACACCACGGTCTCTACCCGCTGGTTAAGTGCCCAACCATCCTCGGCCTCCAACCGGCTCTGAATCCTCTCCAGTTTGGCCAGCACCTTGTCGTCGCCAGACTCAGCCAGCTGGTGCACTACCGCATGGTACTCGGCCAGCAGGGCACCGGCGGCCCCCAGGCCACCAGCCACCACGTCAAATACCGGCCCGGACAACTCATGCGGCACCTCCTGGGTAAGGCGCGCCACCCGCAGCCCCTGACTGCTGATGACCTCACCACCATCGGCCTGCAGCTCGCCATTCAGCAGCTTCATCAAGGTCGACTTTCCGGTGCCGTTCCGCCCAACCAGACAGAGGCGTTCACCCGGCTCGATTTGCAGGTCGATACCATCCAGCAGGGGGGCCGCGCCAAAGGCGAGGGAGATATTACGCAGGGTCAACAGAGCCATGGGGTCCTCGGGATAATGGATTTCGGCGCATAGTGTACGCCTATATCAGTGTCAGCAGTGATAGTGCAGGCGAAGAACCTCCAGCGCCTCATTCAGGGCATGCATCTTTGCCCCCTCACCGCCGCGATCGGGGTGGTGTGACATCACCAGTCGTTTGTACTGCCGCTTAATCTGCTCAAAATCCTCCGCAGCCTCCAGCTCCAGCACCTCAAGGGCGGCAGCAATCCGATCAGGCTCACCCAGCTGTAACCGCCGCCAGAAGTTCGTCAGCAGCGCCACCACATCGGCCTCGCCAGTAGTCTCAAGGTTAGCGAGGTCGAGGTAGTAGTCGCGTAACGGGTCAGCCTCACACAGCGCCGCCTCACCTGCCTGGTAGTCAGATAACTCGATTAGCAGTGCAGAGATATGCAGCACAGAGTGCTGTTCAGCGTAAAGGCGATCTCGCAAACGGTAAAGGGTGTGAAATAAAAGAAAGTGGGTCTGAAACAGACCGAGATGATCATCGAGTTCCAGCCTGGGGAGCAGGGCGTACTCATCATCACGCAGCCGCTTTAACAGCTGGTATTCGCTAATACCACCGCGGTATTGGGAGAGCAGTTCCAGACAGGCCTGCTCAAGAAGCTGCTGTCGCGGCTGCCCCTGCGGCATTAACCGATATTTAACATCACACTACCCTTCCACAACAGGTAGGCCGGGATAGCAATAGCGGCAACAAGGGCAATATAAAATAACCAGGGACAGAATGGGCCGGGGATATGTTTACATGCGGCCTGAAGTCTACAACGCTTACAATTAGACATTGTTGAGGGGAACTCCGATCTCAATCCAACACCATCCCTGATAACTCCCGGCCATCCTGGCTGGAAACAAAAAAGGGTTACGTTTTCGCGTAACCCTTTGAGTATATGGTGGGCCGTGGGCGACTCGAACGCCCGACCAATTGATTAAAAGTCAACTGCTCTACCGACTGAGCTAACGGCCCTGAAGAGCGGCATATCCTACCGGAAAAACTAAAAATGGCAACCCCCTGCCATAAATATTTTTATACTCTTTTTAAATCGCCTCAAGCTTGCGCAAAGCACTCGGCAGCAGACGCAGATCTACCAGGGCTGACAGCAGCGCCTTAACGAAGGTCGCTTCCTCTTCATAGACCATTTTGTAGTACTGGATCTTCATCTTCAGGGCGCTGCCGTAAACGATAGAGATAAAGGTGATGATAGAGCCGATGGCCAGGGTAGAGACACCGGTAATGCCCTGACCAATAGTACAACCCATTGCCAGCACACCACCAAAGCCCATCAGGATGGCACCGATAAAGTGGGCAACAAAGTCACCAAGGGAGTTAAACCACTCGATACGGAAGCTTTTAGTCATGATTGACCAGAGGAAAGAACCGGCAATAACACCGAACAGGGTCATAATACCCACGGTCATCAGAGTGATGCTAAAACCACCAGAGGCATAGCCAAATGCCTGCCCCATCGGGTTGATAAAGGTAAAGGACTGCGCCGCCAATGGAGCACCGGCAGCGGGTTTCCCCTCCTCCGACTCAGCCAGCATGTCCCACTCACTGTAGTATTTGGTCATCGAATAACTGCCCTCATCAGGCACCTCTACGATTACGTTAGCACTGACATACCACAGCGCCAGCACCGCCAGGCCCACCATCACCCCGGCGAGAATATTGTCGAAACTGCCACGGAAATCCGAGGACTTGAAGGCATAGACGAAGATCGCCACAACCAGCAGCAGGCCGATCCAGAGGCGTGCGGTGGCGGCACTTTCAGCGCCGAACAGGCTTCCCAGGTCCTGACCGGCCCCCATGTCGACTGCCAGCGGATTGGTCCAGCCGTAGAACAGGGAGGAGTATAGAGTGGCATCAGAACCGGGGAAGGGGTTGGTCATGAAGTAGGCGATCACCGAGATTATCGCCAGCACGATAATCGATTTGATGTTACCGCCACCGATACGAATCAGGGTCTTGTTGCCACAACCGGAGGCGAAGGTCATGCCGATTCCAAAGGTCAGGCCACCGATCAGATGCTCAATCCAGTTCAGCTGGGCACCACGATAGGGCGGGAAGGTGGAGTCGAGTACCAGCATGCCGCTGGCCTCAAGGATGGTCACTCCCAGCAGCGCCACCGCCATCGCCAGCAGCCAGGCACGCATGCGGCCCCAGTCACCGATATTCACCATATCGGAGACCGCCCCCATGGTGCAGAAGTTGGTCTTATTGACCACCGCCCCCAGTACCAGGGCAATAATAAAGGCCGACCACAGCAGCATCGACTGTGCTGAGAAAAAATCTTCAAAAACCATCTGAAACCTCTCTAAACTCTCTTTTTTAGTGGAACGACGTCCTTTATGTCGGTTTAACCGATAAGACTAGTCTATTAATACTGCTCAGACTATCGGGGTTTTCCCTGATAGCGGGTGGGATCGGGCAGGCCCGCCGCCGCAAAACCCTCAGCGCGCAGCCGACAGGAGTCGCAGCGGCCACAGGCCAGCCCCTCATCATTCGGGTTGTAACAGGAGACGGTCATGCCGTAGTCGACCCCCAACTCCGTCCCCTGGCGGATGATCTCGGCCTTACTCAAATCAATCAGCGGTGCATGGACGCTCAGGTGCTCCCCTTCCACTCCGGCCTTTGTCGCCAGGTTCGCCATCTTTTCAAAGGCCGCAATAAACTCGGGACGACAGTCCGGGTAACCGGAGTAGTCCACGGCATTCACGCCAATGAAGATATCGTTCGCCCCCAGCACCTCTGCCCAGGCCAGGGTAAGAGATAGAAAGACGGTATTACGCGCCGGTACATAGGTCACCGAGATCCCCTCGCCGCCCGAATCGGGCACATCGATAGTATCGTCGGTGAGGGCCGAGCCGCCAAACTGGCGCAGATCCAGCGTCACCGTGCGGTGCTCAGCTGCCCCGATATGCTCTGCTACGGCATCGGAGGCCAGCAGCTCGCAGCGGTGTCGCTGCCCATAGTCAAAACTCAGGGCATAACACTCAAAGCCCGCAGCGCGAGCCATCGCCAGGGTGGTAGCCGAATCGAGACCGCCCGACACCAATACCACTGCCTTTTTTCTGTTCATCTAACGACTATCTCTGACAAATTATTTAATTCATTCGGGGAGGATGAACGAGAGATTTGTAGATCTGAAAAGCTTCGCACAGCGCCAGATCCTATCTCACGCCCTAACGCCCCTGCTCATCACCCCAGAGGAGCTTGTGCAACTGCATCTGAAAACGTACCGGCAGATGGTCTGCGATTATCCATTCCGCCAGCTGACGAGGCTCGATGCTACCGAAGGCCGGAGAGAACAGAACCGCACAGCGCTCACTGAGCTGGTGCTTTTGCACTAATGCCACCGCCCACTCATAGTCATTGCGATCAGCGATCACCAGCTTGACCTGATCATGGGGGGTAAGCGCATCGATGTTCTCATACCGGTTACGGGCCGCCTCACCGGAACAGGGGGTCTTGAGATCCATCACCCGGCTGACCCGCTTATCCACCGCGGAAATATCGAGCGCACCACTGGTCTCCAGCGAAACCTCATACCCGGCATCGCAAAGCCGGCGCATCAGTTCCAGCGCTCCCTTCTGTGACAGCGGCTCACCACCGGTAACACAGACATGACGGGCCTTATGTTCGGCCACCGTCGCCACCACCGCATCGATACTCATACTCTCACCACCGGTGAAGGCGTAGCTGGTGTCGCAGTAATTACAGCGCAACGGGCAACCGGTCAGACGCACAAAGACGGTGGGCCAGCCAACCGCATCGGCCTCACCCTGTAGTGAGAGGAATATTTCGCTGATCCGTAGTTTACCCGCTGCCGCTGACTCCGTGGCGGTGGGACTCTGCTCAGCTGCCACTCTTCTTCATGCGCCTCAGCTGATTGCGTGCCTGCCCGGCCTCGGTAGAGTCCGGATAGAGTTCAATCAGGCGCTCCATCATCTGTTTCGACTCCTGGCTGCGTTTCAGCTCCTGGTAGCTATACCCGATCTTCAGCATCGCATCCGCACGCTTACCGCTGCGCGGGTGGTTATCGAGCAGGGCCTGATAGTCTGTAATCGCCTGTTCGAAATCACGCCGGGCATAGGCGGCCTCACCCAGCCAGTACTGGGCAATATGGGCATAGCGACCATTGGGGTACTGTTTCAGGAAGTCACGAAAGGCGGCTGTCGCCTGCTCATAACGTAACTCGCGCAGCAGATCGAAGGCCTGCTGGTAGGCGGCGCGCTCTGCTGCCAGCTGTTGCGGATCGGTGACGGCACTGGGAGCTGTCGCAGCAGCAACCGTCGCCGGCGGCGTTACGGCGGGTGCTGCAGGTTGCACCTTATCCGCTGTGGTCAGCGGGGCACTGGTCAGGGGAGTTGGTGATACCGATGTTCCGTTAGTTGCAGGAGCCGGCGGTGCCTGGGTGGTCCCCCCGCCCTCGCGCTCCAGACGCGACATACGACGGTCCACATCAAGGTAGAGTTCACGTTGGCGACTCTTCATCCCCTCCATCTGGTGCTGCTGCTCCTCAAGCTGACCACGCAGCTGCTGTACCTCCAGCTGCAGGGCATCGACCCGCTCCATCATCTCCAGTAGCGACTGACTCTCCAGCACCCGCTCCACACGGGTAAGCCGCTGCTCCACGCTCTCGGCAAATACCGGTGCATTAAACGCCAGCACCAATGCAGGCAGAGCCCATACGATGTTCGTTGCTTTCATTATCAATATCCCGAATAGAGCAGTTGTACACGACGGTTAAGACGCCACGACTCCTCGTCATGGTCCAGGGCCTGAGGCCGCTCTTCACCAAAGCTGATCACCTGTATCTGCTCGCGTGCCACCCCCTGCAGGGTCAGCACCCGTTCAATCACCTTGGCGCGGCGCTCACCCAGCGCCAGATTGTACTCACGTGAGCCACGCTCATCCGCATGCCCCTCCAGCACCACGCTGACCTCGCGCACCTCATTCATAAAGCGGGCGTGGGTGGCGAGGGCGTCACGATCCGCCGCACTCAACTCTGCGCTGTTAAATTCAAAATAGAAGGTGCGCTTGGAGAGCGGGGTATTGGGATCATTCAGCAACTCATCCACCGGCCGGCCGGCAAACTCGCTCCCCAGCTCGGCACCGCTGACCCGGGCTCCATCATAGCTATCATCAGCGGGCTGTTCGGCACCGATACTGCGGTCCTCTACCGGCACCTCACCGTCGCGCACCATTTCACCACCAGTACAGCCCTGCAACAGCGCCATACCCACAGACATCACACACACTCCAAAGAGCTTCAGCTTCATGCTTATTCCCCTATTTCAAAATATACGGCGACCAGGCCGGTTCACGCACATCACCGCGACTCAGTCCCAGACGCTGGTGTGCGCTACCATCGACGGAGACCGCCTCCAGCACACCGCGACGGTTACGCTCGGTGGCGTAGATAATCATGCTGCCATTCGGCGCAAAACTGGGGGACTCGTCAAAGCGGGTATCACTCAACACCCGCAGCGTTCCCGTCTGCAACTCCTGCACCGCAATGCTGAACCCCTTACCGTTACCATGGACAAAGACCAGGCGCTTGCCATCGGGCGAGAAGCTCGCCCGCGCATTATAGCCCCCTTCATAGGTAATGCGTTGCGGCTTGCCGGCGGGCCGGCCGTTATCGAGTGCCAGGCGATAAATCTGTGGCTTACCGCCGCGGTCTGAGGTGAAGAGTAGCGCCTTGCCATCGGGCGAAAAGGCCGCCTCGGTATCAATACCACGGCTGTGGGTCAAACGGGTGAGTACCCGGCTGCGCAACTCCAGCAGGTAGATCTCAGGGTTGCCGTCACGTGACAGGGTCATCGCCAGCCTGCGGCCATCGGGCGAGAAACTGGGGGCGGAGTTCAGCCCCTTGAACTCAGCCAGCAGTTCACGCTCTCCGTTGCTGACATTCTGCATATAGATGAATGAGCGCCCCTTCTCAAAGGAGACATAGGCCAGGCGCTCACCATCCGGCGACCATGCCGGCGACATCAGTGGCTGTTTTGAGGTCAGTATCACCTGCTCATCGTGTCCATCGGCATCGGCAATGGCGAGACGGTAAATACTCTCCTTACCACTACGCTCTACCGTCACATAGGCCACATGGGTATTAAAGGCACCACGCTGGCCGGTCAGTTTTTCATAAACGATATCGCTAATTTGATGGGCCACACGGCGAATACGCGAACTGTTCGTAGGAATGGCGTAGCCGGTCATCTGCACCCCACGCACCACATCGAACAGCTGAAACTCCACCACCAGCTCATCCTGCCCCTCACCCTGGCGCCGCTGGGCACGCCCCACCACGATGTGTTCCACCCCGGCGGCACGCCAGGCGGCAAAATCGATCTCATTGCCCGAGTGGGGTTCACCCGGCATTTGCGACTTTTCGAGCGGGGCAAAGCTACCGCTACGTCCCAGATCGGCAGCAACGATATCGGCCACATCGGTACGCGAATCGGCACCACCCAACCAGCCGAAGGGCACCACAGCAATGGGCAGTGCGCCCTCGGTTCCCTCGGTGATCTCAATCACCAGCCGCGCCTGTGCCTGCCATGAGAACAGCAGCAACAGCATTGCCACACTTCGAATCATAAATTTCATCATCACATTACGGTTTGAAATCAAACTGAATCTCCCTCTGGAATAACTCGGGGTCGGCAGGTTTGGGCAACGGTGATGCCTTGCGTACCGCCGCATCAACTGAGCGCTGGAAGGCGGTGTCACCGTCACAGTCAGTCACCCGCACACCGATAATCTCGCCGCCGGGGATCTGGTTGATCAGTACGCTGCACAGGGTGCCTGTGCTGCCCGGTGGACGCAACCAGTTACGCTGCACCTTGTTAGCTATGTCACTAATATACTGCAATTGCTGCTGGCTAAGCTGTTGGTGGCGCTGCTGCCGCACCTCCTCGGCAATGCGCTCCTCCTCAGCCTTAGCCTCGGCATCCATCTGCCGCTTTAACTCTTCATTGCGCCGTTGCTGCTCCTCTTCTGCCTTGCGCTGGCGCTCGGCCTCCTCCTTCTTGCGCAGCTCCTCGGCAAGACGCTTTTTCTCGGCTTCCGCCTTTATCGCTTCCTGCTTGCGCTTTAGCTCGGCCTGGCGCTTTTTCTCCACCTCAGCCTTCTTTCGTTGTGCATCGGCCTTGCGCTGGCGCTCGGCCTCAATCTTTTTCTGTTTTTCCTCGGCCTTGCGCTTTTTTTCCGCAGCTGCGGCCTTGCGCTGCTGCTCCGCAAACTCCTTTTTACGTTGCTCTTCGGCCTCACGGCGGCGCACCGGTTCCATCGCCGTCGCCTCATCCACGGCCCGTGCCTGAATGATCGGTTTACTCACTGCCACGGCCGGTGGTTTGGGGCGCTCCCACATGGTAAAGGCCAGAATACCCACCACCACAAGGTGTACCACCACCGAGCCGACAACGGCTCGCAGCCGGTCAGCGTCCATCACCACCCTCTGGCGTCTCAGTCATCAGGCCAACACTCGGCACCCCGGCTCCCTGAATCAATGCCATTACCTCCACCACCTTGCCATAGGCAACAAAGCGGTCGCCCTTCACATAGACCGGTAGCCCCGGTTGCGCCGTCAGCACCGTCTGCATCTGCGCCAGCAGGACATCGGCCTCCAGCGGCTGATCGGCAGGGCCGCCCAGCGAGAGATAATAGGCACCGGCACCATCCACCGAGACCACCAGCGGCTCGCGATCATCCTGCGGAATGGGGGTGGAGTCGGCCTGCGGCAGCTCCACCTTTACCCCCTGGCTGAGCATCGGTGCGGTGATCATGAAGATCACCAGCAACACCAGCATCACATCAATATAGGGGACCACATTGATATCCCCCATCATGCGCCGCTTTTTGTTACCCGCCCCCATCGTTATTTACTGTGTGCCTGACGTTGCAGCAGGGTGGAGAACTCTTCCTTAAAGGTCTCGAAGCGGTTCTCGATACGTTCCACATCGTTGGCAAAGCGATTGTAGGCCACCACCGCGGGGATAGCGGCGAACAGGCCCATCGCGGTGGCGATCAGGGCCTCGGCGATACCGGGGGCGACCATCGACAGGGTGGCGTGTTGTGCCCCGCCGAGGGCGCGGAAGGAGTTCATGATCCCCCATACGGTTCCGAACAGCCCGACATAGGGGCTGGTGGAACCGACGGTGGCGAGAAAGGCGAGATGCGCCTCCAGCTTGTCGACCTCACGACTCATGGCGACGCGCATTGAACGCTGCGCCCCCTCCACCACTGCCATCGGCTCAACACCCCCCTGTTTTCTCAGGCGCGCAAATTCGCCGAAGCCGGACTCGAAGATGATCGCCAGCCCGTCCAGACTCTTACGCCGCTTGTTCATCTGCTTGTAGAGTTCAATTAAGTCGATACCGGACCAGAAACGGTTTTCAAAGGTCTCGGCATCCTCACGCGAGCGCTTAATCTGCCGGCTCTTCTGCAGGATCACACTCCACGAGGCGAGCGAGATCAGCAGCAGCAGCAACATCACCAGCTGCACCAGCAGGCTGGCGTTGGCAAACAGACTCCACAGCGACATGTCCGTACTCATTGTTATTCCTCAGCCATTTTTATCTGCAGGGCTTCACTCATCATTTTCGGTTTAAAACTTAGACTATCCAGCGAGGCCAGTCTTACCGTCCCCTCGCACAACAGCTCTGCGCCACGGCGCACCTGCTGGTGAAAATCGATACTGGCGCGACCACACTTCACCGCCTCGGCACTCACCTCCAGCGCATCGTTAAAACGCGCCGGTCGATGAAACTTCAACTGCATATCGCTCACCGCGAACAGCAGTCCCTGCTCCTCGCTCAATCTATCCTGCTCAAACCCCCTGGCCCGCAGCCACTCGGTACGAGCCCGCTCCATAAACTTCACATAATTAGCATGATAGACCACACCACCATGGTCGGTATCTTCGTAGTAGACACGTAGCGGCCAGATAAATTCCGCCACTATTCGTCTCCGTTCGCAAAAACACCCATCTCCTTCTTGCGAACCGACTCCTTGCCCTCGGGCGGAGTCATTCCAAAATGAAGGTAGGCGCTATTGGTGGCGATACGCCCGGTGCGGGTACGCATCAAAAAACCCTGCTGGATAAGATAGGGCTCGAGTACATCCTCTATGGTGCCTCGCTCCTCGCCGATGGCGGCGGCAATGTTGTCTACCCCCACCGGGCCGCCATCGAATTTTTCGATAATCGCCAGCAGCAGTTTGCGGTCCATCATGTCAAAACCATTCACATCCACATCGAGCATATCGAGGGCAAGCGCCGAGACCTCTGCCGAGACCTTGCCGTCGGCCTTTACCTCAGCGTAATCACGCACCCGGCGCAGCAGGCGGTTGGCAATACGCGGGGTGCCACGTGAGCGCCGCGCGATCTCTACTGCCCCCTTATCATCCATCTCCACCCCGAGGATCTTCGCCGAGCGGGCCACGATGCTGGTGAGATCGGCGGTGTCGTAAAACTCCAGGCGCTGCACGATGCCAAAGCGGTCACGCAGCGGTGAGGTGAGCATACCGGCACGGGTGGTGGCTCCGATCAGGGTGAAGGGGGGCAGATCGAGCTTAATCGAGCGGGCGGCAGGCCCCTCACCGATCATAATGTCTATCTGGTAATCCTCCATCGCAGGATAGAGCACCTCCTCCACCACTGGAGAGAGACGATGGATCTCATCGACGAACAGGACATCGTGGGGTTCAAGGTTGGTGAGCAGGGCAGCAAGGTCACCGGGACGCTCCAGCACCGGACCGGAGGTCTGGCGGATATTGACCTCCAGCTCATTGGCAATGATGTGCGCCAGGGTGGTCTTGCCAAGACCAGGCGGGCCGAACAGCAGTACGTGGTCCAGCGCCTCACTGCGCATGTTTGCGGCAGAGATGAAGATCTCCATCTGCTCACGTACCTTCTGCTGACCGACATAGTCCGCCAGCAGTTTAGGGCGGATGGCACGATCCTGCGCCTCTTCCTCGTTCTTCGGCTCGTTGCTGATCAGGCGATCGGTTTCAATCATTTTATCGACAATACTCTTGGTGCTGTGTGCAATGGGTGCAGTATCGCAAAATTTTGTGGCAAAGACCGCTTCTACCCTCACATCTTAGAGATGTTTTAGTCATTATTAAGCCCTTTGATCCCCTCTCCCCAACCCTCTCCCTGAGGGAGAGGGAGTGATAGCACTCCTGCGGAGAGCCTGAAGAGTGTCAGAGCCCCTCTCCGGGTCAGAGAGTGACAGCACTTCTCCGGGGCCCCTGAAGAGTTTAGAGCCCCTCTCCGGGTCAGGGAGTGACAGCACTTCTCCGGGGCTCCTGAAGAGTTTAGAGTCCCTCTCCCTCAGGGAGAGGGGTTGGGGAGAGGGGGATCTCCATAAGACTATTGTGAATAACCTCCAGCACACTCTCTGTGCTGGTGAGGATCTCATCATTCCAGAAGCGTAAGACCCTATAACCCTTTCTTTCCAGATAGGCCGTTCTCACACTATCCGCATCTTGTTGTTCAACATGCTGTCCACCATCGGCCTCGACAATCAACCTCGCTTCAATGCATGCAAAATCGACAATATAGGGTTCTATCACCAGCTGTCGCTTGAACTTAAACCCCGCCATTCGATGGGCTCGCAGGTGATACCACAACTTGCGCTCTGCATCTGTCATGTTGCTACGCAGCATCCTTGCTAGCTCTTTCATGGGATACCCTTCCCTTCTAAAGACAATAAATTTTATCCCCTCTCCCCGCCCCTCTCCCAAAGGGAGAGGGAGAACCGCTTTTTTCTAATACTTCGGTGGCTATATAGCCTCTCCCCCTCAGGGGGAGGGAGTTATAACGATCTGCCAATACAGCAGCGCTAATCCTACGCACGTGTTTAGCCACCCTCCCCCAGGGAGAGGGAATCAAAAGCAGCGCATTCATTACCCTATTTACTTCACCGCCTGCTTAAGCGCGGCACGGATAATCCCTTCGCTGTCCAGCCCTTCAGTATCAAGCTTGCTAATAAGGCGACTCGCCTCAGGTGGCTTGTAACCCAGGGAGACCAGGGCGCTGATTGCATCCTTCACTGCATCAACGCTGGGCGCCACAACAGGGGCGACTCCGCCATCCAGCAGTACCGGGGCCGGTTGCCAGTCATCGAGACGGTCCTTCATCTCAACAATTAAGCGTTCGGCAGTCTTTTTGCCGACACCGGGCAGACGTACCAGGGAGGCGGTATCGCCCTCCTGCACACAGCGGGCGAACTCATCGGCGGAGATCCCGGAGAGGATGGTGAGTGCCAACTTGGCGCCCACGCCATTCACTTTTATTAAGGTGCGAAACAGGGTGCGCTCAGCGAGGGTGGCAAAGGCAAACAACAGGTGCGCATCATCACGCACTGCCAGATGGGTGTGCAGGGTGATCTCCTGCCCGACCTCGGGGAGCTGGAAGATGGTGCCCATCGGGGCCTCCAGCTCATAACCGACGCCATTGACATCAAGCAACAGAAAGGGGGGCTTCTTTTCCGCCAGAATACCGCGCAGGCGACCAATCATCTGTAACGTCCTCTTCGAGTCCCGCGCACACCTTCAAGGTGGCGCAGGGTTTGGCTGGTGTGGTTGTGGCAGAGGGCCACGGCCAGGGCATCGGCGGCATCTTCCTGCGGCATGCCCGGCAGTTTAAGCAGCGCCTGCACCATGTGTTGCACCTGGTCCTTGGCGGCATTGCCCTTACCGACGGTCGCCTTTTTAATTTCGGCGGGGGTGTATTCGTTGATATTCAGTCCCTTTGACATCACCGCACAGATGGCGGCACCACGGGCCTGGCCGAGTTTCAGTGCGGAATCGGGATTGCGGTGCATAAAGACCTTCTCGATGGCCACCTCGGTGGGGGCGTAGATCTCAACGATATCGCACAGCCCCTCAAAGATGGTTTTAAGGCGGCCGGCGAAGTCACCGTTTCCGGCGCGGATGCAACCGCTCTCCACATAACTCAGCTTCTTGCCCTCGAACTCAATAAGTCCGAAGCCGGTAATACGCGAGCCGGGGTCGATGCCGAGGATGCGGGTCATGGGGCTCTCCGGGGTTTAACCCAGCTGTGCCATCACCTCTTCACTGAAGTCGGCATTACTGTGAACGCTCTGCACATCATCCAGGTCTTCCAGTACATCGACCAGACGTAATACCTTCTCCGCATCCTCAACCCCAAGGTCGACACTAACGGAGGGTTTCTGGGTGATCTCAGCCATTTCAGGCTCGAATCCGGCGGCGATCATCGCCTCCTTCACACTGGTGAACTCTTCCCAGGCGGTAGTCACCTCGATAGAGCCGTCGTCCTGAGTAACCACGTCCTCAGCCCCGGCCTCCAGTGCTGCTTCCATAATGGCATCTTCGTCGCTACCGGCCGGGTAGTGCATCAGGCCGATCTTGGAAAAGAGGTAGGAGACCGAGCCATCGGTGCCCAGATTGCCGCCGGCCTTGGTAAAGGCGTGGCGTACCTCGGCCACAGTACGGTTACGGTTATCGGTCAGGCAATCGACCAGTACCGCGACGCCATTGGGGCCGTAACCCTCATAGCGCACCTCATCATAATTCTCGTCATTATCGGCACCGGCGCCACGCTTGATCGCGTTCTCAACGGTGTCCTTCTTCATATTCGCACCAAGGGCCTTGCTCACTGCGTCACGCAGACGTGGATTGCTATCCAGGTCAGCACCACCCATTTTGGCGGCAACGACCAGCTCACGGATCAGCTTGGTGAAGATCTTACCGCGCTTGGCATCCTGTGCCGCCTTGCGGTGCTTGATATTGGCCCATTTACTGTGTCCAGCCATGAAAACCCTCTCAATCTGCAGTTACATAAATAATTTGCACGCATTGTAACACCTTGCACCGGGGTTTCGCAGGGCCGCAGGGAAGCGGCTACTCCTCGTCGTTGAGGAAGATGGCGGTCTGGTCGAAGGGGTTGTCGCCGGCCTCATCAAACAGCAGTTCATGCTGGCCGATACGAATCATGTCGCCGGCAACAAGGCGCTTTTGCTGCACCTTCTCATCATTGACGAAGAGGCCGTTGGTACTGTTGAAGTCAACGATGGCCACATCAAAGGCATCATCCAGATAGGCATCGGGCTTGAGGCTGAGCACGGCATGAATACCGCTGACGGTGGGGTCATCAAGCTGAATATCATTATCGGAACGACGGCCGATGGTGACGCGCTCCTTTGCCAGTTCAAACTCCTTAAGGGCGAGGCCGTTAAGGCGCAGTGTCAGTTTAGGCATAACTCTTCTCCCAAGCTCATGCGCTCTGCATAAAGGCGAGACGCGCATCGGCAATGGCGATCTCATCACCATCATGCAACAGGCGCGGCTCGGCCTTAAGCAGTTCGCCGTTAATCCGTGTATCAAGTTCGATCTCGTGCAGCGATACCGGCAGCAGCTCGTAGCCATCGGGGGTGTGAAGGATCACCGCCACCTGTACCCCGGGCTTGCCCAGGGCGGTGCGTTTTTTCTCGATCGGCATCACCTCACCGGCACGCGGGCCGTTGAGGATCTTCAGCGCCGCTGTCGCCTGCTGCTCCTTCGCAGCGGCTGGCTCAGCCTGCAATATCATGGTGGCGGCAAAGTCCTGCACCCCCACATCGACAAAGCGCAGCTCGTGGCTGCCGATACGAATCACATCGTTGTGCTGCAGTGCCGATTTTTTAATCAGACTGCCGTTAAGGCGGGTGCCGTTGGTGCTATTCAGATCGGTAATGGTGGGGGTTGGATCCAGTTGAATCGCTGCATGCTCGCCGCTAACCACCGGCTCATTGAGCACGATATCGTTACCCGAGTTGCGCCCCACCGTGATACGTCCCTCCTCAAACGGAAAATCTCGCAGATTCATACCGTCCAGGCTAATCACCAGTTTTGCCATCGTTAACTCCTCACTCCCAGACTCGAATCACTATAACGGAAATATTGTCTTCACCGCCGTGCCGGTTGGCGGCATTAATTAGATTTTCTGCGACCTCAGGCAACGCCTCACCGGCCAGCAACTCCGCGATCTCCTCATCACGCAGCCGGTCACTAAGGCCATCGGAGCAGAGCAGGTAACTATCACCACCACGGGCAGTATCCTCCGTCATCTCCACCTCAACCTCCGGCTCCAGCCCAAGGGCGCGGGTAATCACATTCTTCTGCTCAGAAGTGCGAGCCTGTTCGGCATCAATCATCCCCTCATCAAGCAGTTCCTGCACCAGTGAGTGGTCACGGCTAAGCTGCTGCAGCTCACCACCACGCAAGCGGTAGAGACGCGAATCGCCAACGTGGGCACAGTGCAGGGTGTGCGCATGCAGGCTCAACGCCACCACCGTTGTCCCCATGGTGTACAGACGCGGCTGCGCAGTCGCCTGCTGGTAGATGGCACTGTTGGCCTGCTCTACCGCCGACTCTAATAACGCTCCTGCTATTCCATCCTCAGCACTCTTTAACTGCTCACTGATCACCTCTACGGCGATGGCACTCGCCACCTCACCGGCATTATGCCCGCCCATGCCATCGGCCAGCAGTGCCCAGCCCTGCTCACTATCCCAGGCGATAGCATCCTCATTGTGCTCGCGCACCCTTCCAGCATCCGTCATCCCAGCCATCTTCCATGCGGACATCCTTTAGCCCCCCCGGCAGCGTTTCAGCGCAGCCGCCACCTCGGCAGCACTCTGGTAACGTTTGGCCTGCTCTTTTTGCAGACACTTGTTGATAATGCGTGTCAGGCAGATTGGAATGCCCTTGCGGTACTTGCCCGGTTTGGGGTGGGGCTGGTTGGCGATCTTGAACATCAGACTGCCCAGCGACTCGGCCTCGAACGGCAGATGCCCCGTGGCCATTTGATAAATCGTCACCCCCAGCGAGAAGATGTCGGCACGCCCGTCGACCCGTTTACCCGCCACCTGCTCCGGCGACATATAGGAGGGACTGCCAAGCACGGTACCGGTCTTGGTCTTGCTCGAATCGGTAAGACAGGCCACACCGAAGTCGGTCACCTTGACCGTCTTCTCGCCACTTTCGTAGATAATATTGGCCGGCTTAATATCGCGGTGCACCACATTTTGTTTATGGGCGTAAGCCAGCGCCTCGGCCACCTGTTCGGCGATCGCCATCACCTCTTTAAGCGGCAGCAGTTTTTTCGTAGAGGTAAAGGCCGAGAGGTCTTCACCACGCAGATAGTCCATCGCGATATAGGCCAGTTCCTGCTCCTCGCCGATATCGTAAATGGTAACGATGTTGGGGTGGTTAAGACGACCGGCAGTTTCCGCCTCACGATAAAAACGCTGTTTGACCTCCTTCAGTTCCTGCCCCTCGAACTCATGCGACAGCGCCATGGTCTTAATCGCCACCTCGCGATTGATACGCGGGTCCTGCCCCAGGTAGACCAGTCCCATGGCGCCGCGGCCAATCTCCTTTTCGATATGATAGTGCCCCAGGGTGGGACGCTGCAGTCCCTGTGTCGCCGTCATCACTACCGTTCCACCGGGGGCCGCGCTCCCCTGTGCCAGCACGATGCGCTCCCCCATTTCACGATTGCGCTGCAGCCGCTCACCAACGTCACGGAAATTACGCGCCATGCGCTGTAACTCCTCAAACAACGACACCGCCTTGTTGAACTGGCGCTTACGCTCAAAGTCGAGGCCGAGGTTATAGAGCTGTTCGCGCAAGGTCTCATCGGCCACGCAGCGCCGATACTTCTCCCACGCCTGCTCCAGCTCCCCCTGCGACTGCAGCATACGCCCCAGGTGCATATTCGCCGTGGAGAGCTCCTGCAGTAGCCCCCCTACACGTAACGCCACACGTCGCTGCAAGGTAATCACGCCGTAGCCAAGCAGTAATAACAGGGTCGGCACCATCAACGGCAGCCACTGCGAAAACAGCAGCAAGAACAGTGCCTCGCTATTAAGTAACACAAAGAGCAGCAATAATGACGAAAGCAGACCCGAGGTAAGCCCCAGCCGTGGCAGCAGTAACATCAGAAACAGGGCGACCCCAAGCAGTGCACCGTACTGTGCCCACAGGCTCCACGATGGCAGGCTCACCTGTTGCCCCCGCAACAGCGCATCCAGCGCCACGGCGAACCCCTTAATCTGTGCGCCGTCACCAATCAGCACAATCTTGTCACGCAGAGATCTGGCCGGGAGAGTTCCGGCGATTAGATCAGGTAAAGGATGTACCGCCAGCCCTTCTGAGTTACGGGGATCAATCTTCGGGTAGTAACGGTAACCGGGCTGATCGTTTGCCATTCTCTGCCGGTCCGAGGGCAGCAGCCGGTAAAGCATCGAAGGGGTGGACTCGTCACCGTGCAGAAAAAATGCCGGCAGCTCGGTATACCCTGTCTGGTCGAACAGCAGGCCTTGCCCCCGTGCCGCACTCACTAACTCCGCCAGGGGAGAGCGCACGCCTTCAACCCCCAGCAGACGCGGTTGCGAAGGCGAGCGTAAATAGTGCCAGATGGCGGGTGAATTCGTATCCAGGGAGTCCCGAACGGTGGTGGGATAGGCACCAAGCCAGACATTGCCTGCGTGCTTAATCGCCTCGCGCAGCTGCGCCGTGCCATCCAGCTCACGGGAAAGATCGGCAATAAGCCTTTTATCCCCCTGCTCATCAAGCTGCCCCAGATGCTCCAGCACCAGCGCATTCTCTCGTGTTGTCAGCGGCAGCATCAGGGCAACCTCACGGGCACGGCGTAATTTGCTCAACGCCTCTGCCAGCTCCACCTGAGTTGCTCCCTCTCCCACATCCAGCACCACCACATAACCGGAGCGCTCCGTGGAGGCGATACGTGCCAGCAGCCCCTGATAGTACCCCTGCTCCAGGGGATCGAGCAGAGGAGTCTGCGCCAGGGCATAAACCAGTAGTGACAGCAACAGCCCCGCCAGCCAGTAACCGCGGTTACTACTGGTAAGGCGCTGCTGCCTGGAACGTTTTAGCCACATGGTTTAAGAAGCTATCCTGCTAACACTCATTATTATGTATGGTCCTGCCGCCACCATCGATTAGTGGCAGTTTGCCAGAGAGCCAGATGTAAAACAGGAACTGGTTCAAGATACCGCAGAAGTGCAGAGAATGAAGAAACTGCGTTGGCGTTAGCCATGATGGAACTGCCCGTGTTGCAGGAAATAATCAACCTGAAAGGCGGAACGACGAGAGAACAATAGGCCAAAATGGCTGACGTGAAGTAACAGGTGGTCCGTCATCCCCTGAAGCCTGGTCTCGCAAACGGCGACCGTACCGTCATTGGGGCTCGGCACTCCGCGAAAGATCCAACCGAGGCCGATAGAGAGTGTTCCGGCCAGCGATCCCAGCTCACGCTGACCACGCCACGCAGGCACCTCACCCAGTAACGCAGGAAGGCTCATCCCCAACAGCTTGCGCAGTAGACCGTTACGATTAATCCGTTGCGCCACATAACTGCCCTGATGCGGTGTCCCCAGTGTCACCACCCGGCCGGGGCGCTGCTGAGGAAAATCATCTAATAACCGCCGCACAACCAGACCACCCAGACTGTGCGCCACCAGGTGTACCGTATCGCCCACCACCTCCTGTTCCAGGTAGTTGTTCAGCTGCTCTGCATTACCCTGAATATCACAGCCCACCGTCCGGTAACAAAACTGATAGACACGATAACCACGGGCCTGCAGACGACGGCGCAACAACAACATCTCATGGCCACGCATCCATAGGCCATGAACCAGTACAACTGCCTTTGCTGTCATAGAATTGTCATCCGTTTTATATTTTGCAGCCCATCTACCTGCCAAGTCCCCAAGACCCGATGCACTGGATGGTGAGTTGAGGGATCCTTCCGGGGCACGCCTTGTCGACGATAGTCAGGGAAATATGGAGCAGGTGCAAGCAGCGCGCCCATCTAAACCTATACTCAGAACAGTGCCGACATCTTTCATAAGGGGAACGACAATAGCGATGCTAGAGCTGGAATTCTGGGGGGCCGCCGGTGAGGTGACCGGCTCCTGTTTTCTGATCAAGGTGGGGGATATTCGACTGCTGGTCGATTGCGGCCTCATTCAGGGACGACCTGTCGATGAGGCGCGTAACCGTGAGCCCTTCCCCTTCGATGTCAGCCAGATTGATGCGGTGGTACTGACACACGCCCATCTCGATCACTGCGGACGTCTGCCGCTACTGGTAAAGAGCGGCTACCGCGGTCCCATCTATACCCATCAGGGCACACGCGACCTGTGCCACATCATGCTGCGTGACGCCGCCCACATTAACGAAAAAGAGGCCGAGTGGCAGCTACGCAAACAGCACCATCGCGCTCAGCGCCGACCCGCCCCGCTCTACACCATCAACGATACTGAGGCAGCACTGCAGCAGTTTGAGACCTTCCCCTATGACAGCAAACGGGAGATCCTGCCGGGTATCGCACTACGGCTGCGCGACGCGGGACATATCCTTGGCGCCAGTATTGTCGAGCTATGGCTGCAGCATGGCGGGGTGAAAAGAAAATTAGTCTTCAGTGGCGACCTGGGGCACAGGGGTGCCCCGGTGATGCGCGACCCGACCGCGATTGAAAATGCCGATTTAGTACTAATGGAAAGCACCTACGGTGATCGCAACCATCGCAGCTGGCAGGCAACCTGGGATGAACTGGCAGCGATCCTGCGACAGGCCGAAGAGGACGGTGGTAACGTCCTGATCCCCTCATTTGCGGTAGGACGCACGCAGGACATGCTCTACGCCCTGGCCCGTAACTACGAGGCCTGGAATATGCGCTACTGGACAGTGTTTCTCGACAGCCCGCTGGCCATCGAGGCGACGGAGATCTACAACCGCCATCTCGACAGCTACGACGAGGAGACAACACAATTCTGGCGCGAGAGTGGCAGCCCCTTCATGCTGCCCGGGCTGCGCATTAGCCGCTATGCCGAGGAGTCGATGGCGATCAACCACATCCACTCAGGGGCGATGGTGATTGCCGGTAGTGGCATGTGTAGCGGTGGTCGCATTAAGCAGCACCTAAAACACAACGTATGGCGTAGCAACTGCCATGTGCTGATCGTTGGCTTTCAGGTCGAGGGGACACTGGGCAGGGCCCTGGTGGACAGGGCGAAAACCATCCGCCTGTGGGGCGAAGAGGTGGAGGTAAACGCCACCATCCACACCATCGGAGGCCTCTCTGCCCACGCGGATGCGCTGGGGTTGCGCGAGTGGTATCACCACATCCGAAACCGGCCTCCGCTGGTACTCATACACGGTGAGGAGGAGGCGCGCCAGACGCTGGCCGACACCCTGCGTAAAGACCAGGTGGAGGTCTATACCCCGGACTACGGTGATGCCATCGACCTGCTCAGGCTTTAAGCCTTCAGCTCAATTACTCGACGATATGGTGCTTGCCGATAAGGGCCACACTACTCGCCTGCGGCCCCTCATCCCCCATATCCTCAGAGAAACGCACCTCATTACCGACCTCCAGCGAGTCGAAGGCATCGTGTAGCACACTATTGCGGTGAAAATAGACCTCGACACCATCAAAGCTCTCAATAAAACCGTAGCCCTCCTCGCGCATCAACCTGGCCACACGGCCGTGGGGCGGTGGCTCGTGCAGCTTCACCTTATGGTGGTTGCGCCGCACGTAGTCCTCAAGGCGTCGCTTCACCGCATCAAAGGCATCACGAGTGGCCACGTAGGGGTCTTCATGCGCGTGGTTCTGCTCGGTCTCACGGCTGGCGACGATCTCACCGCCAGGCACGGTCAGGTCAACACTGATACGGTAGAGCTTGCCTTGGTGCTGGTGCTGATGGGGTGCATCAACCACCACACGGCAGGCCATGATCTGATCGCAAAACTGGTCCAGTTTCCCCGCCCTCTCACGGATATCCACCTCCAGCGCCTCAGAACGCTCCATATGTCGAAAAGTAATCTGTAGTGGCAGTTTCATCGTACTATCTCCCTCCTCTGTTCGTGCTGCAAAGCTAACCGCCCTTTACCCGTTGCCAATGTGAAGGGTGAATCGCCAGTTTCGACACCGGGATATAAAGGGTAGGACATCGAACCGTGATCTGCCCCCTGAACTCAGCAGTTCTGCCACAGGGTGTGATTTGTTACCATCACCACACTACGACACCCGCATCCACCCGGAGTAAACAATGTCACTACAGGATCAACTGCTTAAGGCCGGTCTCATCGATCAGAAGAAGGCAAAAAAGATAGAGAAGACCAAACACAAGCAGGTAAAGCAGAAGCAGAAGAACAAAATTGAGACCGTGGATGAGGCCAAGGTGGCGGCACAGCAGGCTCAGGCCGAGAAGGTCGAGCGCGATCGCCAGCTTAACCAGCAGCGCAAGGAAGAGGCGCAGCGCAAGGCACTTGGCGCACAGGTACGCCAGCTAATCGAGATGAATCGACAGCCCACCGACCGCGGTGACATCGCCTATAGCTTTACCGACGGCTCACTGGTGAAGAAGCTTTACGTCACCGAGGCACAGCAGAAGCAGCTCAGCAATGGCCGCCTCTGCATCGTCAAACTGGACGAGCAGTACGAACTCATCCCCACCCTGGTCGCCGAAAAGATTCAGCAGCGTGATGAGACCACCCGGATCCTCAGCAACCAGCCCACCGAGACCCCGGATGAGGATGACCCCTATGCCGATTTTGAGGTACCTGACGATCTGATGTGGTAGTCACTCGACACCACAGCTACCCGCCCCCCCATGCCTGAACTCAAATACCTGGCCCACTACCCGCCACAACTCATTCAGCAGATTCAGACCCTGCTGGAGGGGCAGCAGCTCGGGAAATACCTCCTGAACAAATACCCCGCGGCCCATGATCTCACCTCGGCCCGGGCACTCTACGATTTCGCCATGGACATAAAGGGGGAATATCTACGCAGCTCCAAACCGATCAGCAAGGTGATTTATGATGACAAGATCCACATCATCAACCACGCCCTGGGACTGCACAGCAACATCTCACGGGTACAGGGCAATAAGCTAAAGGCAAAAAACGAGATCAAAATTGCCGCCCTGTTCCGCCGTGTGCCCCTCCCCTTCCTGAGAATGATCGTAGTGCATGAACTGGCACACCTCAGGGAGAAGCAGCACGACAAGGCCTTCTACAAACTGTGCGAATATATGGAGCCTGACTATCACCAGCTGGAGTTCGACCTGCGGGTCTACCTCACCCATATCGACCACCTGGGTGAACTCTACACAGGCAGCAGCCATTAAACCCCACCATCGCCCTTCACGGAGCATCACCGCATGAGCAAGATCGTCACCCTTAGCGAAGAGCAGATCACCCTGCCCAACGGCCTCGAAGTTAAATACCAGTTCGTCCACCACCCCGGCGGCTCAGCCGTCGTCGCGTTGAATGACCAGGGAGATATCTGCCTGCTGCGCCACTACCGCCCGGTAGCCAGCGACTGGCTATGGGAACTCCCCGCCGGTAAACGCGACAACGGTGAAGAGCCGCTACTCACCGCACAGCGCGAACTGGCCGAGGAGGCCGGTTTTGAGGCCAGCCACTGGGCACAACTTGGTGCCATCCACTCCTCCCCCGGCGTCTTCACCGAAGTGATCCACCTCTACCTTGCCACCGACC
>JBFFJV010000004.1:0-25363 GCA_041555695.1 Thiohalomonadaceae bacterium
AGAGCCAGTACTCGTGATGGAAAACAGGGCTGGCATTCATACCCAGAGCCAGGCTAATCATAATAAACAGGCCAGCCACTGCAAAAACAATACGATCAATACTCATAACATCCTCCATTTGAAAATAGATACATCCGGTTGCTACTTGTGGCAACCGTGTATGACGCCGCAGATTATAGCAGCAGGCCCATCACCACAGCAAAGGGGAATATTGGCCCTATTTCTTACCCTTTCGTTTCTGTCGCTTGGTGAAATCGGCCGCCCCTTTCTTTTTTGCCTGCAAACGGTTCGGCAGCTCTGCACGCCGCCGCTCATCCGCATAGGGGTTCTTACTGCCCTTAAACTCAATACGAATCGGGGTCCCTTCCAGCTTAAGGTATTTACGGAAGCCCTTCTCCAGGTAGCGTTTATAGCTTTTGGGGATGTCGTCAACCTGATTACCGTGGATCACGATCACCGGCGGGTTCTTGCCCCCCTGGTGGGCATAGCGCAGCTTGATGCGACGGCCATTGACCATGGGTGGCTGATGCGCCATCAGCAGCGACTCCAGCAGTTTGGTCAGCTCCGGGGTGGAGAGCTTGCGCATCGCCGAGGCATAGGCGCGATTGAGTGAACCGAACAGCTCACCTACGCCGGTTCCATGCAGCGCGGAGATGTAGTGAATACGGGCAAAATCGATAAACGGCAGCTTGAGCTTAAGCTCGTCTTTAATCGACTCTTTCTGCTCCTGCGGCAGGTTATCCCACTTGTTGATGGCGATCACCAGGGCACGCCCGGCCTCCATCGTCATCCCCAGCAGATGGGCATCCTGATCACTGATCCCCTCACGGGCATCGATCACCATCACCACCACATGGGCATCGGAGATGGCCTGCAACGTTTTGATAATACTGAATTTTTCTATAGTCTCTTTAATCCGCGCACGGCGACGTACCCCGGCGGTATCGATAAGGGTGTACTGCTGCTCATCCCGTTCAAAGGGAATATAGATACTGTCACGGGTGGTGCCTGGCATATCGAATACCACCACACGCTCCTCGCCGAGGATACGATTAACCAGGGTCGATTTACCCACATTGGGGCGCCCGACAACAGCTACCCGTATCCCCTGCTCTGCCTCAGCCTCCCCCTCTTCGGGAGGGGGGAACTGCAGCAATACCTCATCAATCAGTGCACGCACACCGCGACCATGGCTGGCGGCGATCGCCACCGGCTCGCCCAGCCCCATGGCGTGAAAATCAAGTGATGCTATCTCAGGATCGAGCCCATCGGTCTTGTTCAGCACCAGAGTGACCGACTTGCCGCACTGGCGCAGATAGGTGGCAATATTCTCATCTGCCGCGTTCATTCCCTCACGGGCATCAACCAGAAACAGTACCGCGTCAGCCTCACCAATGGCCTCCTGCGCCTGCTGCGCCATCTCCACATCGATACCCTGTTCCAGGCCGCTAAGACCGCCGGTATCGACCACCAGGTAGGGGATATCTCCGACTCGCCCGGTACCGTACTTGCGGTCACGGGTGAGGCCGGCATAGTCGGCCACCAGCGCATCACGTGAGCGGGTAAGGTTGTTAAAGAGGGTCGATTTGCCCACATTGGGGCGTCCGACCAGGGCGATAACCGGTTTCATGGGGTTTACTCAGCAGCGTTCAAAATAGAGACATCATAGGCATCAAGCACACCACGCTGATCAAAGCCGTAGACACGAGTACCTTCCACCAGCGGAGTCACCAGAAGTGCGCGATCTTCGACATAGCTGCCGTCATCAAACTCATCCTCCACCGGAAAGTGCTCCTGCCAGGTACGCACACGGGTACGCGCTGCCAGTGCGCCATTCTGTTTGTTAATCCAGTGCAGGTAACCATCAAAGTCGCCCAGAATAAGGTAACGTCCCTGCTGAACCGGCGCACTCAGGGCACGCCGATGTAGCGCAGCCTGCTTCCACAAAGAGGCACCATTGGCACGCGACAGTGCCCACACATCAGAGGCCTCATCACTCAAGTAGAGGGCTTCATCATCGATAACGAGTCCACTCTGGGTGGATATCTCACGCGTCCAGATGAGCTGGCCACTCGTAGCATGAATGGCCGCCACATAGCCCTGATATGCCGCGGCATAGATCACCCCGTCGGCCTCCACCAGATCCGCATCCACATCGACCATGCGGTCAAGGTCGGTACGACCACGCGCAGTGGCAATGGTGGCACGCCACAGCAGCGAGCCGTCCTGCAAAGAGAGGGCAATCACCTGACCGCTGGCGTTACCGACAACAACCCGGTCAGCGCCAACGATAAGCGGCTGACCACTACCACGTAGACTCAAACTGGGAACCGTCTCCAGATGGCGCCACAGTACGCTGCCATCCGTGCGCTTAAGCGCGGTGATCGAACCATCTAGCGTATGCACGACAATGGTATCACCCAGCCCCACCGGTAAGCTCAGCACTTCACTGCCAATGGCCGCACTCCAGCGCAACTCACCGCTCTGCTTATCCACAGCAAAGACCTCGGCATCACCACCGAACAGCAACAGACCATTGGCATCACCGGGACCTGAACTCACCGCACGTTCCAGCTCCTTCTGCCACAACAGCTCACCGCTCAGGCTGTGATAGCTAAAGACCTTGCCGTAGCGGTCCGCCACAAACAGTTGCTCACCGTCCAGCAGCGGCATCAACTTAAGATATTTGCCTGCGGTGCCGGCGCCGACCTCGCGACTCCAGCGCGAGTGCAACTTGAGTTCGGGGTTAAATACACTCAGTTCGCTGGGCGGCTCGACCGGATCGATACTGCCACTACAGGCCGCCAGCAAGGCGGCGATACAGATCAGGCTAAGGTGTCTCACTCGGCAGGACTCTCCGCGGTGGCCGCCGGGGCCGCCATCACTGCCAGATCATCCAGTTTCATCTGCACCAGCTCACGTTTATCGGCAGTATCACTGAAACCATCAAGGGCCCTGGCATAGGCCGCACGCGCCTCACTCCGCTTGCCTTGTGACAACAGAATATCGCCTCGCAGCTCATCACTGGCAGCACCACCGGCCCCACCATTAACGGTAGCCAAAGCTGCCTCGGGCGTACCCTGGGCCAGCTCCACCCGTGCCAGGCGCAGTCGAGCCAGCTCGGCTAGCTCAGGCTGATCGCTCTGCTGCATCGCCGAGCGCAGATGTGCCGCTGCAGCATCAAGATCCTTATCTGCCACAGCCAGTTTAGCCATCGACATGGAGGCCATCACCGCATAGACGGAGTTGGGATAGCTGGCGATTAGCGCACGCCCCGCCTCCATCGCCTTAACGCTATCACTTTGCATCAGCTCCGCCATCTGCTGATAGTGGCCTGAGGCTGCCTCCGCCTGCTGGTTGCGGTGGTCATTCCACCCCTGCCAGCCAAGGACCGACAGTAAAAATACCGCCAGTGCGGCCAGTGCCGAGCGACCGTTTTTGTCCCACCACGCCTTAAGCGCATCAACCTGTTCCTGTTCTGAGTTGTAGACTTCCACCCCTAGACTCCCATTTTATATCGTTATTTAACTATCACTAGCGGCCAGATAAGTGGCCAGAAAATCGATTACTTCACCATGCGCCAGCGACTGCTGCTCACGTTGCTCGCGCAGGAATTTTATCCCCAGTCTCCCCTGCTCGACCTCTTCATCACCGAGGATCAGGGCCAATCTCGCCCCGCTCTTATCTGCCTTCTTGAACTGACTCTTAAAGCTACCACCACCACAGTGCACCTCAAGTCGCAATGGTGGCACAGCATCACGCAGCTGTTCTGCCAGTACCAACCCCTCGCGCTGAGCCGCTTCCCCTACCAGCACCATATAGGCGTGTGGCTGATAGTGATGCAGTGGGGCCTTCTCAAGCTCCAGCAGGCTCACCAGCCGCTCAACCCCCATGGCAAAACCCACGGCGGGAACAGACTTACCACCAAGCTGCTCCACCAGTCCGTCAAAGCGGCCACCGGCACAGACCGTGCCCTGCGCACCGAGCTTGTCGGTAACCCACTCAAAGACCGTCTTGCCGTAGTAATCGAGGCCGCGCACCAGGCAGGGATTGATCTGGTAGGTGATACCCACGGCATCAAGCAGTGCACAAAGTTGTTCGAAGTGGGCCTGTGACTCCTCGTCCAGATGTTCATTCAGTTTGGGGGCGCCATCAATGATCTCACGCAGCTGCGGATTCTTGCTATCGAGAATACGCAACGGATTGGTATCTAGCCGACGCTTACTGTCCTCATCCAGGCTCTCGACATGGTGCCACAGATACTCCACCAGGATACCGCGATAGGCGGCACGCGAAGCACTGGAACCGAGGGAGTTGAGCTGCAGGGTGACATCGTCCTGCAGCCCCAGCATCTTCCACAGGCGCGCTGTCATTATAATGTGTTCGGCGTCGACATCCGGGCCTTCCATACCAAATACCTCCACCCCGATCTGGTGGAACTGGCGGTAACGCCCCTTCTGCGGTCGCTCGTGACGGAACATCGGGCCGCGATACCACAGGCGCTGAGTCTGATTGTGCAGCAGGCCGTTCTGGATCGCAGCGCGCACACAGCCGGCAGTGCCTTCCGGGCGCAGGGTCAGCATGTCGCCGTTACGGTCCTCGAAGGTGTACATCTCCTTCTCGACGATATCGGTCACCTCGCCGATGGAGCGCTTGAAGAGGTCGGTCTTCTCGACGATGGGCATGCGGATCTCGCGATAGCCGTAGCTATCGACCAGCTGGCGCACCACCTCTTCGAGGTAACGCCACGCCGGCGTCTCCTCGGGCAGGATATCGTTCATGCCACGAATGGCCTGAATGTGTTTACTCAAGCTTGCTTACCTCAAAAACTTATCAGTTGTCGCCGTCGCCCTGACGACGGGCGATCTCTTCGCGAATGTTCTTCTCCAGCTCATCGACCAGGTTGGCATTATCCACCTTGTGATCGGGCACTCCGCACTTATAGAGCAGGTTAGGCTGGCCACCGGTCAAACCGATGTCGACCTCCTTGGCCTCGCCCGGGCCGTTAACCACACAGCCGATCACCGCCACATCGATGGGCTCAAGGATATCCTCCAGCCGCTGTTCCAGTTCATTGACCGTGGCAATGACATCGAAGTTCTGGCGTGAGCAGGAGGGACAGGCGATCATGTTAACGCCCTTGCTGCGCAGGTGCAGGCTCTTCAGGATATCAAAACCCACCTTGATCTCCTGCACCGGATCGGCGGCCAGCGAGACACGAATGGTATCGCCAATGCCGTCGGCCAGCAGCATGCCAAGACCGATCGCCGATTTGACGGTACCGGAACGAAAACCGCCCGCCTCGGTGATCCCCAGGTGTAGCGGCTGCTCAATCTGCCCGGCCAGCTTGCGATAGGCCTCGACGGTCATGAAGATCTCGGAGGCCTTAAGGCTTACCTTGAAGTCCTGGAAGTCGAGCTTGTCCAGAATATCAATATGTTTCAACGCCGACTCCACCATCGCATCGGCGCAGGGTTCAGGATACTTTTTCTGTAACTCCTTCTCCAGCGAACCGGCATTGACCCCGATACGAATTGGCACATTTTTATCCCGCGCCGCATCAACCAGGGTACGTACGCGGTCGGCCTTGCCGATATTACCGGGATTAATGCGCAAACAGTCGACACCCAGCTCCAGCACCCGCAAAGCGATCTTGTAGTCAAAATGGATATCAGAGACCAGCGGCACATTGACCTGCTGGCGGATCTGACCGAAGGCCTCAGCCGCCTCCATACTCGGCACCGAGACACGCACAATATCGGCACCGGCATTTTCCAGCGCACGAATTTGCGCGACGGTGGCCGCCACGTCAGTGGTCTCGGTATTGGTCATGCTCTGCACCGTGATCGGCGCATCGCCACCTACCGGCACATTGCCGACCATAATTTGACGCGACTTGCGGCGCACGATGGAAGAAACCTGATGCATCGGTATTAATTACCTGCTAATGGACGGTTATGCTCGGCTCTGCCGATACGAAAACGGGCTACATCACCACGCTGGTAGGTGCTGTGGTCATAAATGCCGCCGTTGTAATAGACCGTCACACCGGTGGCATAGCCGAGAAAAACCTTAAACGGCGCCTCGCCTCGCAGCTTCAGAAGAGTGCCTGCGGTGATCAGACCATAAGCAAGCTTACGCCCCGCCGCATCACTGATTTCACTCCAACTGTCGGCCTGATACTGCAACTCAAGCAGTGACTGTGGCACCCCGGCGCTCAGCTCTACTGGTGTCACCTCCGCTGAGGAAGCTGCTGCAGGAGTAACAACCGTGGCAGGAGACGGTTCAGAAGCAGCCTCTTGCGGGGCTAAAGGCAGCTCAGTCTCCAGCCCTTCTGCGCTATCTACACCAGACGCTCCTTCAGCCGACTGTACATCTGCAGTGGCATCCTCCTCACTTTCAGTATCAGGCAGCTCTGTCTCTGCTTGCAGTGGCTGTTTCTCTTCAGGAAGCAATAAGCCCTGCTCTGCACCAGGAGAGACCATCTGTGGACTCACACCCGGTGTTGTCATCTCTCGCTGTGACAGCCACCACCCCATCCCAATCACCACCAGTGCCAGAATCAAAAAGCTGACCATGCGGAAGGGAAGATCGCGGCTTGAAACCTCGGCTGGTCCCTCGGATATCGAGCCAATCAGGGTCGGCTCCACGATCCCGTCAGCCTGTGCCAGCCCGATGATATTCTCCTCGGGGAGCCCCAGCAGACGTGAATAGCTACGCAAATATCCCTGAACAAAGGTACTACCGGGCAAGGTACTGTAATCGTCATTTTCCAGCGCATCAATAATACGCACCTGCATCCGCAACTGCGACGCTACCTGCTGCACCGTCAGGTTGCGCGACTCACGCGCCTCACGCAGCCGCCGTCCCGGACCGCTCAGGGCCTGGCTACCCTCTACAGGGTTTTGCTCATTCTCCTCGCTCATCACTACTCACCACTCTCAAGATACAATTTTGTCTCTGCTGCATCAGGAAAATTCGCCTTAAGCCACAAGCCATAACTGGCAACCGCATTGCTGTCTCCGAGCAGTCGCTCTGTGCGAATGCCCAGCCATAATGTTTCGGCGGTATGGCGGGCCACATCCAGGTAGCGCTGCAGGTAGGCACGGGTAGAGAGGTATTCTCCTTTAGCAAAACTTATGCGTGCCATCACCACCAGCGATTTTGGCAGTCGCGGATTGAGTCGCAAGGCACTGCGCAGATACTCCTCGGCACGCTCCAGATTGGGTTTGCGCTCGACGCACAGGCCCAGGTTCTCATAGACCTGATCCTTGCGCGAGTAGACCGGATTCTCCAGTACCTTGAGAAGCTGCTTTTCACCTTCGGCATGGCGTTCATGACTGCAGAGAAAGATGCCGTAATTATTGTAGAGTGAGTAATCGTTATCCGAATAGTAGAGGGCATCGCGATAGTGTTCATCGGCATCCTCAAATCTCTCCAGGCGACGGTAGAGTTCGCCCAGATAATGGTGTGCGGGGCCGTAGCTGTTGTCAAAGGCGAGCGACTTCTTCAACTTTTTCAGTGCCAGCTCATAGTTACCCATCTGCATATAGCGCAGGCCGAGATTGGCATTGGCCTCCGCCGCCTTTGCGACATCAACCCCCTCCGGAACGGGATTACCGGCACAGCCGGCCAACACAACCATCGAAAGAGTCAACAGGGTTACCAATGTGCGTCTCATGATGCGATCTTCTCCTTGTTATTATCTTTTTTCGATTCGTCCTTTATCAGGAAGCGTTCACTGCGACGAGTACGATCCTTCACCTTGCCTGCCAGCTGACCACAGGCAGCGGCGATATCTTCGCCACGCGTTTTGCGGGTCACGGTGATAATACCGGCCTGCATGATAATCTCGCGAAAGGCGTTAATACGATTATTCGATGAGCACTCGTAAGGGGCGCCGGGGAATGGATTAAAGGGGATCAGATTCACCTTTGCCGGTACCTCCCGCAGGATCTTCACCAGCTGACGCGCATGCTCATCGGAGTCATTAACACCCGCCAGCATCACATACTCAAAGGTGATACGGCGACGCGCCTTACCGGCGATGTAACGATTGCAGGCCGCCATCAACTCCTTGATCGGATACTTGGTATTAATCGGTACCAGTTGATCACGTAGCGCATCATTGGGCGCGTGCAGGGAGACGGCCAGGCTGACATCACTCTGCTCGCGCAGCGCATCAATACCGGGTACGACACCGGCGGTACTGACGGTGACGCGGCGCTTGGAGATGCCAAAGGCGAGGTCATCCTGCATCAGTTCCAGTGCAGGGCCGACATTCTCCAGATTGAGTAGCGGCTCGCCCATCCCCATCATCACCACGTTGGTGATGGCGTGCTGCCCCTTATTGTCGGGGATGCCGATAATGCGGCTGGCGAGGGCTATCTGACCGATGATCTCGGCGGTGGTGAGGTTGCGGTTAAAACCCTGTCTTGCGGTAGAGCAAAAACTACACGCTAAAGTGCAACCCACCTGGGAGGAGACGCAAAGGGTACTGCGCTCCGCCTCGGGAATATAAACCATCTCGATATGGTTGATCTCATCCACCTTCAGCAGCCACTTACGGGTGCCATCGGATGAGGGGTGGTCCTGCACGACTTCAGGCAGACGGATTTCCGCCACCGCCTTCAGTTTTTCACGCAAGCCCTTACTTAAATTGGTCATGGCATCGAAATCTTCGACACCTTCCTGGTAGATCCATTTCATCACCTGAGTCGTGCGAAAGGCCTTCTCCCCCATTTCGGTGAAGAAGGCCCCCATCTGCTCGCGGCTCAGACCAAGTAAATTAACTTTAACCTGCTCAGTCATTAGATCCGAATCTCACAGTTAAACCTGCCGTCGCCCCTTAGCGGGTGCGCGGGCAGAGCTCCTCAGCGGAGAAGAAGAAGTCAATCTCCTGTGCGGCGGTATCCGGGCCATCGGAACCATGAACCGCATTCTCATCAATAGACTCGGCGAAATCTGCACGAATGGTGCCTGCTGCGGCCTCTTTGGGGTTGGTGGCACCCATCACTTCGCGGTTCTTGTTGATGGCATCTTCACCTTCCAGTACCTGAACCATCACCGGACCTGAGGTCATAAAGGCAATCAGCTCACCGTAGAAGGGACGCTCCTTGTGCACCGCGTAAAATGCGCCGGCCTTCTCTTCTGAAAGGTGCATCATTTTGGCGGCAATGATCTTCAGGCCCGCGTTCTCAAAACGGCTGTAGATCTGTCCGATTACATTCTTCGCGACTGCATCGGGCTTGATGATAGAAATTGTGCGTTCAATTGCCATTAAGGTAAATCTCCAAAGGGGGGGAAGGAATACAAATGTTACAAAACTACAAAGCCCGCGATTATACGCGGGCTTGGGGGGCCATACCAGCTATTCGGGAGCTAACAAACCCCTGAATTTTCAGGTTAAATCACAATGGTAAGCATAATCAGGCGTTATTAATCCCGCTCTTCGATCCAGGTCATCTGAATCGCCTCAAGGATCTTCTCATTGGAGTGCTCCGGATCATCATCAAAACCCTCCAACGCACAGACCCAGTCATGCAGGTCGGTAAAACGTACATACTGCGGGTCAACATCGGGATGGGCTTCATCCAGCTCGATGGCGATATCGTTCACATCAGTCCATTTCACGGCTAGCCCCTCCCTTAGTGGTTCTCGGAAACCATGTTAATGGTGTACTTGGGAATCTCAACCACCAAATCGCTGTCCGCGACAACGGCCTGACAGGAGAGGCGTGAGTCGGGCTCCAGGCCCCATGCCTTATCCAGCATATCCTCTTCCAGCTCTCCCGCCTCCTCCAGCGACTCAATCCCCTCGCGGATAATGACGTGGCAGGTGGTGCAGGCACAGGACTTCTCGCATGCATGCTCTATCTCAATACCATTGGCATTGGCGGCATCACAGATGGTGGTGCCCTTCTCGACCTCAAAAACCGCCCCATCGGGGCAGATCTCTTCGTGGGGCAGGAAAATCAGTTGCGGCATGCTACTACTCCATTCGCTTTCAATATGCTGTAAATGGTCGTTATCACGCTAAAAACAAGCCGTGGCTACTCGAAATCTTCCAATTGGTGGCCAGAGAGTGCCTGCTGGATGCTGGCATTCATACGCCGTGAGGCAAACTCGGTACTATTGGCATTAAGCTCGGCGATGCCTGCCTTTAGTGCCTTTTCGTCGTTGCCCACAGCCAGCTTACGTACCTTTTGCATCAAAGCTTCAAGGGTCGTGCGCTCTTCACTACTGAGCAAGGTATCACCGTCAGCAGCCAGCGCAACCTTCAATGCATCAAGCACTCTATCAGCCTCTACCTGCTGTTCACGCAGATTACGCGCATCCATATCCTCTCTGGCATGACTCATAGAGTCCTGCAACATGGTGGTGATCTCATTATCGCTAAGGCCGTAAGAGGGTTTGACCTGAATCGAACTCTCCACGCCACTGTTCTGCTCACGGGCGGTCACCGAGAGCAGGCCATCCGCATCCACCTGGAAGGTCACGCGAATACGTGCCGCCCCGGCGCTCATCGGCGGGATGCCGCGTAGCTCAAAACGGGCCAGGGAACGACAATCGATAACCAGCTCCCGTTCGCCCTGCAGCACATGCACTGCCATCGCAGTCTGGCCGTCTTTAAATGTGGTGAAGTCCTGGGCACGGGCTACCGGGATGGTGGTATTACGCGGGATCACCTTCTCCACCAGCCCCCCCATGGTCTCCAGCCCTAGCGACAGGGGAATAACGTCAAGCAGCAACATCTCATCATCGGGCTTGTTGCCTACCAGCACATCTGCCTGCATCGCCGCACCGATGGTAACCACCCTGTCCGGATCGATATCGACGCGTGGCTCACGCTTGAAAAATTCGGCAATACGCTCACGTACCCGTGGCACACGGGTAGAGCCCCCCACCATCACCACATCGAGAATGCCGTCGGTATCGACACCGGCATCCTTCAGTGCACGACGGCAGGGGATAAGGGATTTACTGATAATGGGATCGACCAGCTGATTAAACTGCTCACGCGACAGCTCACCTTGCCAGTGGTTACCATCACTCAGCTCCACCTTAATCGTAGTGGTGTCATTACCGGTCAACGCCTCTTTGGCGACGCAGGCCTCGCGCATCAGGCGGCGCAGCTGGTGATGATCAGCATCATCGGCGATACCCGCCTCGGCCATGATCCACTCGGCAATCGCGTGATCCATATCGTCGCCACCCAGAGCCGAATCCCCGCCAGTGGCCAGCACTTCGAACACCCCTTTATTGAGGCGCAGGATGGAGATATCAAAGGTACCGCCTCCCAGGTCATAGACCGCAATCACCCCTTCGGAGCCCTGGTCCAGCCCGTAGGCAACCGCAGCGGCAGTTGGCTCATTGAGCAGACGCAGCACATTCAGACCGGCCAGCTTGGCCGCATCCTTGGTCGCCTGACGCTGCGCATCATCGAAATAGGCAGGCACGGTGATCACCGCACCGGTCAGCTCACCACCCAGGCTCTCCTCAGCACGCTGCATCAGGTTTTTGAGAATATCGGCAGAGACCTCAACCGGACTCAAATCCCCGGCCACAGTGCGGATGCGCGGCATACCCGACTCGGTCTCAACAAATTCGTAAGGCAGACGTGTGCCAAGGCTCTTCACATCAGCCACGCCACGCCCCATAAAGCGCTTTACTGAGCAGATCGTATTCAGGGGATCTGTAGTGCAGGCCTGCTTTGCCACGCTGCCCACTTCGTGCTGGCCGTCTTTGAAGTAACGCACCACTGAGGGCAGCAGATGGCTGCCCAGGGCATCGGGCAGAGTATCCGCGACACCGCTACGTACAGAGGCGACCAGTGAGTTGGTGGTGCCAAGGTCGATACCCACTGCCAGACGATGCTGGTGGGGGGCGGCTGATTGTCCAGGTTCGCTGATCTGCAGTAATGCCATGGGATGAAAGTATCGTCTCTTAAATGGATTATCGGGAAGCGGCGCTAGACCAGCTCCTCTTCTAGTTCTTCTAGTTCGCTAAGCAAGCGTTCCATGAACTGCATCTTGCGAACGGTATCACGGGCTCCTTCCAGCGCAGCTCTCTCGCCACTGGCAAAGGCCTCACGGAGGCTGGCGATATACGCCTTATCCCTTTCATCAATGGTATCTCGAAGGGCCATCAGGGCAGTGAAGGGGTCGCCCTGCCCTCGCACACCAGCGAGTGACTCCCGTAGCTCCATCTGCTCCATCAGGAACAGCGGATCCATCGCGGTATCGTTGTCATCGAAGGTAATGCCTTGAAGCTCCAGCAGGTAGCGAGCGCGGGCCAATGGCGATTTCAGGACCTGATAGGCCTCATTGATCTGTGCTGATTGCTGCACCGAAAGGCGACGTTCCTGATCAGAGGCATTGGCAAAGCGATCCGGGTGCGTCGCGCGCTGTAGATCACGGTAACGCGCAGCAACACTCTGCAGATCGAGCTCGAAACCGGGCTCCAGCCCGAACAGCTCAAAGTAGTTCTGCGTTAGCAAGATGGCTTCTCCAGCTAGACGTTGAAGCTTTCGCCGCAGCCGCAGGCATCCTTGACGTTGGGGTTGTTGAACTTAAAGCCTTCATTCAGCCCCTCTTTGGCGAAATCGACCTCTGTACCGTCGAGATAGACCATGCTCTTGGGATCGATAATCACCTTCACGCCATGGCTCTCGAATACCTGATCCTCGTCGTTAACCTCATCGGCAAACTCCAGCACATAGGCCATGCCGGAACAACCGGAGGTTCTAACGCCAAGACGCAGCCCAGCGCCACTGCCACGGTTCTGCAGGAATTTGCTGACATGCTCAGCGGCTTTTTCGCTCAGTGTGATCGCCATGTCTCTTTCTCCAACCAGGGTTACTGCTTGCTCTTGTAGTCGGTGATGGCCGCCTTGATGGCGTCCTCCGCCAGTACCGAGCAGTGAATTTTCACCGGCGGCAGTGCCAGCTCTTCGGCGATATCGGCATTCTTGATAGAGGCTGCCTCATCAAGGGTCTTGCCCTTCACCCACTCGGTAACCAGTGAACTGGAGGCGATGGCAGAGCCGCAACCGTAAGTCTTGAAGCAGGCATCCTCGATAACCCCCTCTTCGCTCACCTTAATCTGCAGGCGCATCACATCGCCACAGGCGGGGGCGCCAACCATGCCGGTTCCCACATCCGCGTCATCGGCCTCTAAACTGCCGACGTTACGCGGATTCTCATAATGGTCCATTACCTTGTCACTGTATGCCATCTTCTCTTACCTCAGGTGATGCAACTGCTCAGCGGCCCTGCATATTTGACCGCGGGACTGCGATTTTATCTTAATGTGCGCTCCACTGCACGGTGGAAAGGTCGATTCCAGCCTTGAACATATCCCACAGCGGCGACAGGTCACGCAGCTTCTGGATCTTCTCATGGCACAACTTAATCGCGTGATCCACATCAGCTTCGGTGGTGAATCGACCGATACTGAAGCGAATAGAACTGTGGGCCAGCTCATCACTGCGCCCCAGGGCGCGCAGTACATATGAGGGCTCCAGGCTGGCGGAGGTACAGGCAGAACCGGACGAGACCGCCAGGTCAGACAGCGCCATCATCAGTGACTCACCCTCGACGAAGTTAAAACTGATATTAAGATTGTGCGGCACACGCTGCTCGACATCGCCGTTAACATAGACCTCTTCGATATCACTCAAACCATTCATCAGGCGGTCACGTAACATGCGTACCCGCTCGTTCTCAGTGGCCATCTCTTCTTTGGCGAGGCGGAAGGCCTCTCCCATGCCGACGATCTGATGGGTAGCAAGGGTACCGGAACGCATGCCACGCTCGTGACCGCCACCGTGCATCTGGGCCTCAAGACGAACGCGCGGCTTACGGCGTACATAGAGCGCGCCCATGCCCTTGGGGCCATAGATCTTATGGGCCGACATCGAGAGCAGGTCGATCTTCATCTCGTTAACATCTACCTCCACCTTGCCACAGCTCTGGGCACCATCAACGTGGAACAGGATCTTCTTGCTGCGACACAGTTCACCAATCGCCTTCACATCCTGAATCACGCCGATCTCGTTGTTCACATGCATGATGGAGACAAGGATGGTCTGCTCCGTCATCGCCGCCTCAAGTTTGGCCAGGTCAATCAGGCCGCTCTCTTCGGGGTCGAGGTAGGTAACTTCAAAACCTTCACGCTCCAGCTGACGGCAGGTATCCAGTACCGCCTTGTGTTCGGTCTTGCTGGTAATGATGTGGTTGCCCTTCTTCCTGTAGAAGTGGGCAACACCCTTAATCGCCAGATTGTCAGACTCGGTGGCACCGGAGGTCCAGACGATCTCCTTAGGGTCTGCCGCGATAAGGTCTGCGACATTCTTGCGCGCCTCGTCGATAGCCGCCTCGACATCCCAGCCGTACTGATGCGAACGTGAAGCAGCATTGCCAAAGAGGCCGTCATCCATCGTGAGGTAGCGGCACATCTTTTCGGCAACACGCGGGTCTACCGGGGTGGTCGCTGAATAATCGAAATAGATCGGTTTTTTCATGCTCATCTTCGCTCCAAAGTACGCTTTGCTCTCAGGACCAGGCGGTTGCCGCGCCCATAGCCTGTAACTGTTTAATCTGTGACTGGAGGGCCGATATTAAACCGTCCACATCCGATTCTGTATTCTGTTGACCAAAGCTGACACGCAGTGCGCCATGCGCCAGCTCGGTTGCCACGCCCATCGCCTTCAGTACATGGCTGGGCTGATGCTGCTCACTGCCGCAGGCAGAGCCACTGGCGACGGCAAAGCCCATTCTATCCAGCGCCATAATCAAGGTTCTGCCCTCCAGTGGAGGGATGGCGAAAAAACTGGTGTTCGGCAGACGCTCGGCGCCGGCAGCAAAGATCACCGCCTGTGGCAAAACCCTGCTCAATGTCTGCTCAAAATAATCCCGCAATCTCAGCGAATGACGTTGACGTTCCGCCAATTCGACCACCGCCAACTCCGCCGCCTTACCAAAACCGATGATACCCGCCACATTTTCGGTACCACATCGGCCTCCACGCTCCTGTCCACCGCCATGTAATAACGGCTCGAGGCTAACCGCCTTGTCGACAATCAAGGCTCCAACTCCCTTGGGGCCGTAAAGCTTGTGTGCCGAGAGACTCATCAACTGCGCCCCGCTGGCTGCAAAATCAAGCGCCAGCTTACCCGCGGCCTGTACCGCATCGGTATGTAGCAACACCTCATGTTCGCGGCAAACCCCGGCCAGTTCGGCCAGCGGATTGATCGCCCCGCTCTCGTTATTGGCCCACATTACTGAGGCCATGCGGGTTGACCCAGTGATAGCCTGTGCCAGGACATGCGCAGAAACGATACCACTCTCCTCGCAGCCGACCCGTTCGACCTGCCAACCGTGTCGTTGCAGCGACTCGGCAGGCGCTCTCACTGAAGCGTGTTCAGTAGCCCCGATCACCATTTTCATCGCGGGCTTCGTCGCGGTAGATGAGAAGGCAACGCCCTTAATCGCAGCGTTATTCGCCTCGGTGCCGCCACTGGTGAAGATCACCTGACTGGGGTGGGCATTAACCAGTTGCGCCACCTGCTCGCGAGCCAGATCAAGTGCCGCACGTGCCGCACGCCCCAGTGCGTGTGCACTGGAGGGATTGCCGTACTGCTCACTGAGATAGGGCTGCATCGCCTGCCACACCCGCTGATCGAGCGGAGTGGTGGCATTGTGGTCCAGATAGACCATGGAAATAGATCAGGCGGTGGCAGAGGTGTCCTGGCGAACAGCAACATCCTGTACGCCTTTGCGCTCTACCAGTTGTCCCAGATCAATCCCCTTAAGGAAGCTGTAGATCTGCTCACTCAGATCGCACCACAGATCATGGGTCAGGCACGGGCCATTGTTCTGACAGTTACCCTTGCCCTCGCAGCGCATCGCATCGACCTTCTCATCGACTGCAGTAATCACATCGGCAACGTTAATCTCGGCAGCAGCACGGCTTAGACGATAACCACCGCCTGGGCCACGGGCACTATCAACCAGACCATTCTTACGCAAACGCGAGAACAGCTGCTCCAGATAGGAGAGTGAGATCCCCTGTCTTTTGGAGATGTCAGACAGCGTGATCGGACCATCTTTATAATGGATCGCTAAATCTAGCATGGCGGTTACCGCATAACGGCCCTTGGTGGTCAATCTCATTGTCTTCTCCCTAAATTCCCAGTAAACTCATGTGACATTATATATGGTCACACTTTATCAATACCAAGTATTTTAGTCAACTTTATTCTCCACAATTTCTCTACCGGTTTCCAACTTCTCTCCGCTTAAGTCATCTTCGCTACTTGAACGTATCTCGCAGGAGTCAAGATCAGGCAGGTAAAGGTCACCAATTTCGGCGCCCAACTCCTTAATCGAACCGCACATCCCCTCCATTTTCCTGTCCATGGCATGAATATGATCGAGCATGCAATTAATCGCATGGGCCACCGGGTCGGGCATATCTGAGGTGGTGCCATAGGCATCGAAGCCCATCTTTTCAGCAATCGCCTTACGCTGCCTGGCCTTGTCATCACTGCTCGGCTGCTTAACGATACGCCCCGGCACTCCCACCACCGTATTCATCGCCGGCACACTCTTCACGACAACCGCATTGGAACCCACACGGGCCCCATCACCAATATCAATCGGTCCCAGTACCTTGGCCCCCGCCCCCACCACCACATTGTCACCGAGAGTGGGATGGCGTTTACCCTTCTTCCAGCTGGTGCCACCGAGAGTAACACCGTGATAGATGGTACAGTCATCGCCGATGATCGCCGTCTCACCGATCACCACCCCCATTCCATGGTCGATAAAGAAACGCCGGCCAATCACTGCCCCCGGGTGAATCTCTATGCCGGTAAACCAGCGCGCAAAGCCGGAGATAAAGCGGGCCAGCCACTTCAACCCCCACCCCCATAGCTTGTGGGTAATACGATGTATTAGCACCGCATGCAGGCCCGGATAGGCGGTCAATACCTCAAAACTATGGCGTGCCGCAGGGTCGCGTTCGAAGATGCACTGCACATCCTCTTTAAATCTTCTGAACATCCGATTGTTTCCGGTAATTTACTGATTCTTTAAGTATATCGCATTTAAACCGTGGGGATTAGGCTGCAGTACTCCGGGTACGCTAAGGACAGGGATTCATCAGGCATCATTAACTGTCAGGATGAAAGCCGCTGTATCTTCATATATTGAGCGGATACGCTGTGCCATTCAGGAGCTGGAACGGTGATCATGGCGTCCTTAGCGCCAGCATCGGCTTTATCCTAATCAAACAATACGCAGCACTAAGCCCTGAGGTGGTTTAGCTGACCAGGGCCTCAGGCAACTACCTCGATACCCCACCGTTTAATTAACGCTTCAACTTATCCACCGCAGAGAGTACGCCACGCAGGATATTCACCTCGGTCTTCTCTACTCGTGCCCGGTTAAACAGACGCCGCATACGTCGCATCAACTGGCGCGGATTGTTCGGGTCGAGAAATCCCACATCAATCATGGTTTTTTCCAGATGGTCAATTAAACCATCCACCTCCTGCGCCGGGGCGACCTCATCTTGATTATTACTGGCAGGTGCCTGCCACTCTTCGCTACGCGCCATCATCAACTCATAACTGACGACCTGAATCGCGGAGGCCACATTGAGCGAACTAAACTCGGTATTGGTTGGAATATGTAACAGATAGTTACACAACCCCAGCTCCTCATTCGTCAACCCAGAGTGCTCCCGACCGAAGACAAATGCCACCTCGGTAGTCAACTCCTGCTGGGCCACCAGTTCGGCAGTGGCACGGGCATCGAGTTGCGGCCAGGGCAAGGTGCGTAGCGAACGGGCGCTGGCACCAAATACCATGGTGCAGCCAGCTAGCGCCTGCTGCAGTGACTCGCAGACCGTGGCCCCTTCCAAAATATCACTCGCCCCGGAGGCACGGGCAAAGACCTCCTCATGAGGGAAGCGCTGAGGTCTGACCAGATAGAGTTGGTCGAGACACATATTTTTCATCGCTCGGGCCGCGGCCCCGATATTTCCGGGGTGCGAAGTTTCGACCATAACGATACGAATTGCGGGAAACGGGTTCACATATCACCTTTATTATATTCGCCTGCTAAAATTTTCCATCTGTCGATTTTAGCCCAAAGGATTCAGCCATTTACGCTGATATTGCGCAGTATATTGGTTTGCAGAATCAGGAGGCCAGCAAGATCAGTGCAAATTTCTGGAAAATTCGGGTAGAATGCGCGGCCTGCGGCACTCCCTGCCGCCGCTGTTTGACAATTCGGAGGCTACCCCATGCACCCCATGCTGAATATTGCTGTGCGCGCCGCGCGCGAAGCAGGCAACATTATCGCTCGATCTTTCCCCCATGTGGATAGCCTCGCCGTCGATACCAAGGCCAGCAACGACTTCGTTAGCGATGTTGATCGTATGGCCGAACAGGCGATCATACAGGTGATTCGCAAGCACTATCCGGATCACGCCATCCTCGCCGAGGAGAGTGGCCAGCTTAAAGGCAATAATGAGGAATACCTCTGGATCATCGATCCGCTGGACGGCACCACCAACTTCCTACACGGCTTTCCACAATTCGCCGTATCCATTGCCCTGCAATACCGGGGAAAACTGGATCAGGCCGTGGTCTATGACCCCGTCAGTCAGGACCTCTACACCGCCAGCCGCGGCAACGGCGCCCAGCTTAATGGCCGCCGCATTCGTGTCACCAACCGCAAGGGACTGAACGGCGCGCTCCTCGGTACCGGCTTCCCCTTCAAATCACAGCACCTGCTCGACACCTACCTGTGTACCTTCAAGGCGCTGTTCACTGACACCGCCGGGATTCGTCGTCCCGGTTCCGCCGCACTGGATCTCGCCTATGTAGCTGCCGGCCGCCTGGACGGGTTCTGGGAGTTCGATCTCAACCCATGGGACATGGCTGCCGGCGCCCTGCTGGTGCAGGAAGCCGGTGGTAAGGTAGGCGACCTCGCCGCCAACAATGAGTATCTGGAGAGCGGCAACATCATCGCCGGTAACCTCAACCTGTTCGGCGCGATGCACCGTGCGATATCCCACTGCCTGCCTCCCGAGATCAAGCGCTAGTCTACCCTCCCCCTCGCAACGGAAAGGGAGTTCCGGACTAAAGTTTTTCCTCTGGCATCCGTTAACAACAGGGAGTTGTTAACAAAAACGGATGCACCCATGCAACAGGCAAGAACCATCAGACCCCAACTAGCGCTGGAAATGACGATGCGTGATGTACTCGGTAATATGGAGGAAATGGTTGGCGAATTTGCCTTTTGTGACATGGGAGGTGAGTTTGAAATCCTTGCCATCGAGCCTACTGAACAGCCCAGCCCCCTGGCCCGGGACTCACGCGCACCACATAGCCGCGAGATATTCAGTGCCGAAGTTATGCACCTATCTCATCCGGACCGCAGGGTCGCCTGAGAATCTCCATCACAGACATAGCAAAAGGCCCGCAACAGCGGGCCTTTTTTTATGCAGAGGGAGCCGCGCCGTTAGGGCATATCATCGAGCTCCGCCCCCTCTTTTTCCACCGGCATCAAATCCTCCTTGTTAATACCCAGCGCCAGGGCCGAGGCACTGGCAACATAGATGGAGGAGTAGGTACCGATCAGCACACCGGCGATCAGTGCCGTAGCGAAACCGTGAATCAACTCACCGCCGAAGACGAACAACGCAATCAATACCAGCAGCGTGGTCACGGAGGTCATCAAGGTACGGGTCAGGGTCTGGTTGAGTGAAGCGTTAACCACCTCAACCGGACTTCCCTTACGCAGCTTGCGGAAATTCTCACGAATACGGTCAAAGACTACGATGGTGTCGTTGAGCGAGTATCCGATCACCGCCAGAATCGCCGCCAGTACGGTTAGGTCAAAATCGAGCTGCAACAGCGAGAACAGACCAAGAGTGATAATCACGTCATGCACCAGCGCCGCTACCGAGCCGACCGCAAAGCGGTACTCAAAGCGCAGCGCCACATAGATGAGGATGCCGATAAGGGCATAGATCATCGCCAGACCACCATCGTTGGTCAGCTCATCACCCACCTGTGGTCCAACAAACTCCACACGACGCAGCTCAACCTCACCATTCTGAATCTTCAGCGTGTTAAAAACGTTGTCACTCAGCTCGGCACTACTCACCCCTTCCTTGGGTGCGATACGAATCAACACATCGCTGGCAGTACCGAAATGCTGCACCACCGCCTCACTGTAGCCGTCCTGCTGCAGCGCAGTACGAATACCGGTCAACTCCACACCCTGCGGATAACCGACCTCTACCAGAGTACCGCCGGTAAAGTCGATGCCAAAATTAAAGCCGCGGGTAGCGATGGAGCCAAGGGCGATCAGCAACAAGATGCCGGAGAAGACCATCGCCAGCTTGCGCCCGCCCATAAAATTGAATGATGTCTCTTTTTTGAAAATCTGCATTACTCTCTCTCCCCCTAGATCGACAGCTTGGAGAGGCGCTTGCCTTTCACTGTCATGTTAACCACCGCACGGGTCACCATAATGGCGGTGAACATGGAGGTGATGATGCCGATGGACAGGGTGATGGCAAATCCCTTAATCGGGCCGGTACCAAAACCGAACAGTACCAGTGCCGCGATCAGGGTGGTGACGTTGGCATCGGCAATGGTGGAGAAGGCCTTCTCATATCCGGCGTGAATGGCCGCGTGTGGCGTATTGCCGTTACGCAACTCCTCACGAATACGCTCAAAGATCAGCACGTTGGCATCCACCGCCATACCCACAGTAAGCACGATACCGGCAATCCCCGGCAGGGTTAGCGTCGCCTGTAGCAGAGACAGCACGGCGACGATAAAGATCAGGTTCAGCCCCAGTGCCAGATTGGCCACCATGCCGAAGCCCTTATACCAGACCACCATAAAGACCAGCACGAAAGCAAAACCAATGACTACCGAGAGGAAGCCCTGATCAATATTGTCCTGTCCCAGGCTGGGACCAATGGTGCGCTCCTCGACGATCTCCATCGGTGCCGCCAGGGCACCGGCACGCAGCAGTAGTGCCAGCTTGTGTGCTTCGGCACCACTGTCGAGACCCGTAGTCTGGAAACGCTTACTGAAGTGCTCACGGATATTGGCAATGCTAATCACCTCCTCAATACGGAGGCTCTTCTTCACCACTTCACCGTCAACAATACGGCTCTCAGTCTTATTCTCGATATAGACCACCGCCATACCCTTACCCACATTGTCGCGGGTAAAGTTGCTCATGCGCTTCGCCCCCTTGGCATCCAGGGTAACGCTAACCATCGGCTGACCACTCTGTGAGTCGAGACCGGAAGAGGCATCGACGATCTGATCCCCGCTAACGATGATGCTCTTCTTCAGCAGTACCGGGCGACCGTCACGGTCCTTATACAGACGGGAGCCGAAGGGGACGCGACCGGCCAGGGCACCGGAGACATCATGCTCCTCATCCACAGCGTGGTACTCCAGCGTGGCAGTAGCACCAATTGTCTCCTTGGCACGGGCGGTGTCCTGCACCCCGGGCAGCTGCACCACAATACGGCTATCACCCTGTTGCTGAATCACCGGCTCCGCCACGCCCAGCTCATTCACCCGCTTGCGCAGGGTGGTGATGTTCTGTTGCAGGGCAAACTTGGTAGTCTCCAGGCGCGCCTGCTCATTAAGCTCGGCGTAGAGGAAGAAACCGTTCTCTCCCTGCTCATCCAGCAGCTCCAGATCGCGATACTCATTGTGAATCAGGTTATGCGCCTTGTTCAGCTCCTCGACAGAGCGAAAACGCATCTCCACACGCTGCTTATTGTCGGTGATAGTAAGGTAACGCACCTTGTTGTCGCGCAGCAGGGTACGCAGGTCCCCCACATAGCGCTCTGCCGCCTTACCGACTGCCGCATCCATATCCACCTCCATCAGGAAGTGAACACCACCACGCAGGTCCAGCCCCAGATACATCGGCAGGGCATTAAAGCGGCGCAGCCACGCAGGGGTAGCCGGAGCCAGGTTCAGGGCCACGGTGTAGTTATCGCCCAACGCCTGCTGCAGTGGCTCATAGGCCTGAAGCTGAGTATCGGTATCGGAAAAGCGTGCCAGCATCAGGCCGGGACGAAACTCATAGGATTTAACCGACAGCTGCTTCTCTTCGAGCAACTTCAACACGCGGTCGCGAGTAGTGGTATCTACCTCGGCCATGCGGTTGGCGGAAATTTGTAGCGCAGGGTCATCACCGTAGAGGTTTGGCAGTGCGTAGATCGCACCGATAAAGAACAGCGCGACGATGACAAAATACTTCCAGACAGGATATTGATTAATCATGTTGATACCCGAGTGCGACCCGCCGCATCCACCAGCGGGTCATTATAGTTATGGGTTTACAGGCTCTTGATGGTCCCTTTAGGCAGCATGCTGGCGATAGCGCCACGCTGCAGTTTCACCTCAACATTATCGGCCAGCTGTACCTGAACGTACTCCTCGCTCACCTCAGTCACCTTACCGTAGAGACCACCCTGGGTGACCACCTCATCCCCCTTGCCGACCGCCTCAACCATTGCCTTGTGCTCTTTGGCACGCTTGGACTGCGGACGAATCAGCAGGAAGTAGAAGACCACAAAGAGGATGATGAAGGGAAATAAGGCCTCAATCATGTTAGGTTGCTGTGCGGCGGCGGGGGCCGCTTCGGCCATGGCGTCGGAGATAAAAAAGCTCATTGGTAATTCCTTAATTGTTCTTTAAGTAAATCAATTGGTTATGACATGACTCATAAGACATGTCGGCAACAGCCGTCTATTATGACATAGCCGGTACGTCTTGTGACCGCAGGGCGTAAAACTCGTTCACGAACTCATCCAGCATACCTGCGGCGATGGCCTCACGCAGGCCGCGCATCACCTCCTGGTAGTAATGGAGGTTGTGAATGGTATTGAGCCGCGGCCCCAGCATCTCACCGGTCTTGTCCAGGTGACGCAGGTAGCTGCGGCTGTAGTTACGACAGGTATAGCAGTCGCACTGCTCATCCAGCGGGCGGGTATCGTACTGGTGGACCGCATTGCGGATCTTGATCACCCCCTCGCGGGTGAAAAGATGACCGTTACGGGCATTACGGGTCGGCATCACACAGTCGAACATGTCGATGCCACGGCGCACTGCCTCGACGATATCTTCCGGCTTACCCACGCCCATCAGGTAGCGCGGCTTGTCGCTGGGCATGCGCGGGCCGAGGTGGTCAAGTATGCGCACCATATCGGCCTTAGGCTCACCCACCGAAAGGCCACCAATGGCGTAGCCGTCAAAACCAATCTCGGTAAGCCCCTTAAGGGAGACGTCACGCAGGTTCTCATACATTCCCCCCTGCACAATGCCGAACAGGGCGTTAGGGTTGTCGCCATGGGCATCCCTGGAGCGTTTGGCCCAGCGCAGGGAGAGCTCCATCGACAGCCGAGCTTCGGTCTCGGTCGCCGGATAGGGGGTGCACTCATCGAAGATCATTACGATATCGGAACCCAGCTTCCGCTGTACCGCCATCGACTCCTCCGGCCCCATGAAGACCCTGGAACCGTTCACTGGCGAGGCAAAGGTGACCCCCTCCTCGGTGATCTTTCGCATCTCCCCCAGAGAGAAGACCTGAAAACCACCCGAGTCAGTAAGGATGGGACCGTCCCAGTGCATAAAGTCGTGCAGGTCACCGTGGGCCTCGATCACATCGGTACCGGGGCGCAGCATCAGGTGAAAGGTATTGCCGAGGATGATCTCGGCACCGATCTCCCTGATCTCCTCCGGGGTCATCGCCTTAACCGTACCGTAGGTGCCCACCGGCATGAAGGCGGGAGTCTCCACCGTGCCGCGCTCAAAGGTAAGACGCCCCCGGCGTGCGTTGCTATCGGTGGTAATGAGTTCAAATTGCATCGTCATTAATCTTCACTGGGAATGGTTTTAGGGGACAGCACCTCAGGGCGCGGCTGCTGTGGCAACAGGAACATCGCATCGCCGTAGCTGAAGAAACGGTACTGCTCGGCCACCGCATGGCGATAAGCAGCCATCATCTGCTCGTAACCGGTGAAGGCACAGACCAGCATCAACAGGGTCGATTCAGGAAGATGGAAATTGGTCACCAGGCCATCAATCACTTGAAACTCATAACCGGGATAGATAAAGATATTGGTCTCACCGCTATAAGGCTGTAACTCACCGGAGCGTGCCGCCGACTCCAGCGAACGTACCACAGTGGTTCCCACCGCGATCACCCGCCCGCCGCGCAAACGGGTGGCGGCAACCGCATCGACGACCGCCTGCGACACCTCAATGTACTCGGAGTGCATCGGGTGCTCACGAATATCATCCACCCACACCGGCTGGAAGGTACCGGCCCCGACATGCAGCGTGACATAGGCTGACTCCACCCCCAGCGCCTTAATCTGGGCCAGCATCGCCTCATCAAAGTGGAGTCCGGCGGTGGGGGCGGCGACCGCCCCCTCGCTCTTCGCATAGACCGTCTGGTAACGCTCGCTGTCAGCCTCTGCCGCTTCACGATCAATATAAGGTGGCAACGGCATGCGTCCATACTGCTTGAGCAACCCGAGAACCGGGGCGGGAAAACGTAAGGCAAATAGCGGTCCGTCACGCCCCAGCACCTCCACCTCCACACTCTCCTCCAGTGTAAGACTGCTGCCTGCCCTGGGCGACTTACTGGCCCGCACATGGGCCAGCACCTCATGCTCTGCGGTAATACGCTCTACCAGCACCTCTACCTGCCCCCCGCTCTCCTTACGACCAAACATCCGCGCAGGGATCACACGGGTATCATTAAACACCAGCAAATCACCGGGGTGCAGCAGGTCAATGAGATCCACAAAGCGGCGGTCCGCCAGCGCGCCACTGGCCCCATCGAGCGTAAGTAGACGGCTACCGGCCCGTTCGGCCGTCGGTTGCTGGGCGATTAACACCTCTGGCAGGTCAAAATGAAAGTCTGTACGTTGCATAGGGCGCGCATTATATAGAAGGTGGCCATTGAAAGGCTAAAGGAAAAAAGGAAAAAGGGAGAGATAACCCCGCATCGGCGATGCGTTTACAGGCAAAGAACAGTGTTCCGGCAGGACCTGAGACGAATCCATGTGAACCACATGCTACAAATTTAAGCTAATTTTAGCTGTTTCGTCTTTTACCTTTTACCTTTCACCCTTTACCTCTTATAATGCGCCCTCCCTTGCCGGGGTGGTGGAATTGGTAGACACAGGGGATTCAAAATCCCCCGTAGGTGACTACTTGCCGGTTCGAGTCCGGCCCTCGGTACCATACATATCTTTCCCTCCGAAACTTCATCAGGCCTGCCTGCCAGGGTAAAC
>JBFFJV010000005.1:0-22639 GCA_041555695.1 Thiohalomonadaceae bacterium
CCGTCAGTGGTTTCGACCTGTCTGCCCAGTGTCATGCTCATTACCGCCATGCGTACCGCCAGGCCATTGCTTACCTGTTCCAGGATCACCGACTGCGGGCCATCGGCGACGCTGGAGGCGATCTCAACGCCGCGGTTAATGGGGCCGGGGTGCATCACGATAGCGTCGGGTCTGGCCAGCGCCAGTTTCTCATCGGTCAGGCCGTAGCGGGTGAAATACTCCCCCTCGCTGGGCAGCAGTGCCCCCTTCATACGCTCCTTCTGCAGGCGCAGCATGATTACCACATCGACGCCCTCCAGTCCTTTCTCCATATCGTGGTAGATGTGGGTGCCGAGCTGGCTGAAGGTGGGCGGGATCAGGGTCTTGGGGCCGATGATGCGCAGTTCACCCACGCCAAGGGTGTTGAGAGCGTGAATCTGCGAGCGGGCCACCCGGGAATGGAGCACATCGCCGACGATGGCGACCTTAATGGCGCTGAAGTCCCCCTTGTGGCGACGGATGGTGAACATGTCCAGCATCGCCTGGGTGGGGTGGGCGTGACGACCGTCACCGGCGTTAATCACGCTCACATGGGGGGCCACATGGCGGGCAATGAAGTGGGCGGCACCGCTGTCGGCGTGGCGCACCACGAACATGTCACAGTGCATCGCCTCCAGGTTGTGCAGCATATCGAGCAGGCTCTCCCCCTTGGAGGTGGCCGAGGTGGCGATATTGATGCTCTGCACATCGGCCGAGAGACGGGTGGCCGCCAGCTCAAAGGTGGTGCGGGTGCGGGTCGAGGTCTCGAAGAAGAGGTTGATAATGGTCTTGCCGCGCAGCAGCGGTACCTTCTTCACGCTCTTGTCGCCGACAGTGGCGAAGGACTCGGCCACATCGAGGATCTCGGTGAGGTGCTGGCAGCTCAACCCCTCGGTGGTGAGGAAATGGCGCAGTTTGCCGTTGCTGTCGAGTTGGATATTAGGCTTGCTCATGACTGCTTCTGGATACTCAGGCTCATGTTGTCGGGACCGGTGAGCTTCACCTGCTCATCGGCGGCAAGATCGATCTGGGTGCCGACGATATCAGCGCGTATCGGCAGCTCGTGCCCCGAGCGCTCCAGCAGTACCGCCAGGATCACCCGGGCCGGACGCCCATAGTCGAAGATCTCGTTAAGGGCGGCGCGAATGGTGCGGCCGCTCTGCAGCACATCGTCGACCAGGATGATGGTTTTGTCCTCTACCTCGAAGGGGAGGTTGGAGGGTTTGACCTCCGGGTTCATACCGATGCGTGAGAAGTCGTCGCGGTAGAAGCTGATATCGAGGCTGCCCAGCGGTTGCTCAAGACCCAGGCGCTGGTGCAGCTGCTCAGCGACCCAGACCCCGCCGGTGTGAATCCCGATCATCAGGGGGGCGTTTTCCGGTAATGCTGAGAGGTGCGTACGCAGTTGTTGCGTCATCGACTCAAGCAGGCTGGCGACGTCAGCGATGGCGTGTTGGCTCATGATGGTTGTTTTTCCGTGGTTTGCGCTTCCAGCCAGCTTTGCAGTATTAGCTGCGCCGCGAGCTTATCGATATCCGCCTTTTCGAAGTGCCCCTGTTCGGCCAGTATTGCCTCGGCCTCGTTGGAGCTGAGCCGCTCATCGGCGGTGAATACCGGCAGATTGTACCTGCCTGTGAGTCGATTACCAAAGCGGCGTGCCAGTCGACTGCTTTCCGACTCGCTGCCATCGAGGTTGAGTGGCAGGCCGACCACCAGCGCATCGGGCTGCCACTCTTCAATGAGTCGGCTGATAGAGGCCCAGTCGGGGCCGCCGTCAGGGCTGTTGAGGGTGACCAGGGCAGTGGCGGTATGTGTCAACTCCTGGCCAACAGCAACACCGATACGCCTGGTGCCGAAGTCGAAGCCGAGCAGGGTACGAGGCGGGGTTTCTGGAGCCGGGATCATGAGTGGCCGATCTCGCTGGAGAGCAGGTTGAGGTCTATCCCCAGTAGTGCGGCGGCGGCACCCCAGCGCTGCTCTATCGGTAGTTCGAAGAGGATACGTTCGTCGGCGCGGCAGCTTAACCAGGCGTTGTCGGCCAGCTCCTGCTCCAGTTGCCCTGGCCCCCAGCCGGCATAGCCAAGGGCGATGAGGTAGTGTGGTGGTCCCTCGCCGTGGGCGATGGCACTGAGGATGTCGCGCGAGGTGGTAAGGGCAATCTCCTCGCCGACCTGCAGGCTGGACTCCCAGGCCCCCACCGGCGAGTGGATCACGAAGCCATGCTCCGGCTGAACCGGCCCGCCTAAATGGATCTTAAGGCTGGTATCAAAGTTACTGCTGGCTTCAATGCCCATCTGTTCTAGCACCTCAGCCATGGTGAGATCCATCTGGCGGCTGATGAGGATCCCCATCGCCCCCTCTTCGTTGTGCTCACAGATGTAGGTCACGCTGTGGTCAAAATTGGGATCACTCAGGGCTGGCATGGCGATGAGGAAGTGGTCACGTAGTGAGGTATTGTCGGTCATGTCATCTAGTATCGGTTGCCCCTGTTTAGGAGGCAAGGTCTAGCGTGTCTGAAGTGAGTGGTCATCCTGGAACTGCCATACACGCAGGATGTGCAGGATGTCGGTCTCTTTGCGTATTTCCGGCGGAAGTGGTGCAAAGGGAGAGGCCATGCGCACGATGCGAATAGCCCCATTGTCCAGTGCCTTATGTCCGGAGGAGCGGTCGATACGTACGCTTTTCAGGGTGCCGTTGGGGTTGATCGCGACATCCAGCAGCAGGGTGCCACTGAGATTTTTTGTTTTTGCCTCGTCGGGGTAGTTGAGGTTACCGATGCGCTCCACCTTTTGCCGCCAGCTATCTTCGTAGCTGGCGTAGAGGTATTCACGGGTATTGGCGCTAATATACTTCTCACGGGGCATTTGCGCATAAGCCTGCTGTTTTTGCCTGATCTCGGCGCTAAGGCGGGCGATTTCGCGGCTACGCATCATCAGTTCCGTGGCACTCGGTGTGACAGGAAGTTCCGGCGTGGGGGCCTCGTCCTGCTGTTGCCACTGCTGTGAGCTGTTGTCCTGCGCCAGCAGTACAGGTTGCTCGGTCTGCGCGGTGCTGGGGGGGGGCAGCTGCATCGGCAGGTTTTGTGGTGCATCGCCATCCTGCTCAAGGCTGGGGCGAGGGTTGGGAAAGGGGCTGGAGGGGCGCATCTTCTCCTGCATGGTGCCTCCACCCTGCTGGTTGGCCTGTGCAAGGTAGTCGGCCTTGTCGGGAGCTTGCTCGCTTTCGCTGTGTACCAGCGTGACCTCCAGAGTGAGGGGCAGCTCTTTAGGCAGAATACGATCCGCATTAAAACCGACCCCAAGGATGATGATGGCGTGGAGGGCGATAGCAAAAAACAGCGTTAGCCCCAGCCGATCTGAGGCGGAAATATTGAACAGATTTTGCGCGTGGGCCACGGGATATGTATCTCATCAAGCCATTAAAGGTATGGCGATTATACTCCGGCGTTCCCGCCTGGGGTATGACGCAGTGCAAAATTTCTTAGGCAATTCAATTTGTTGCGTCCGCTTATGGGCTACCCCCGGTTAAGCCGTGCCTCGATCGCGTCCATTAGCTGGCCAGCGATATCCAGACCGTAGAGCTTGTCCAGTTCGCGGATGCAGGTAGGGCTGGTGACGTTGATTTCGGTCAGATAATCGCCAATGACGTCGATTCCAACAAAGATGAGTCCCATTTCGCGTAATTTCGGTGCAACTTGCTGACAGATCCAGTGGTCGCGTTCGCTCAGTTCCACCCCGACACCGGTACCACCGGCCGCCAGATTGCCGCGCAGTTCGCCGCTGGCAGGAACACGTGCCAGGGCATAGGGAACCGGTACACCATCAATAAGGAGGATGCGCTTGTCACCTTGAGTGATCTCGGGGATGAAACGCTGCGCCATGGCATAACGGCTGCCATGCTCGGTGAGGGTCTCCAGAATGACGCTGGTATTGGGGTCATCGGCACTCACCTTAAAGATCGATGCCCCGCCCATACCCTCCAGCGGCTTGAGAATCACCTCATCGTGTTCGGCGACAAAGGCGCGCAGGAGTTCCTCACGGCGACTGATCAGGGTTGGGGTGGTGCAGTGGGGAAAGTGGGTGGTAAAGACCTTTTCGTTGGCATCTCGCAGGCTGCGCGGATGGTTAACGACCAGGCTGCCGTGTTGCTGCGCCTGCTCCAGCAGATAGGTCGCGTAGATGTATTCCATATCGAAGGGGGGATCTTTACGCATCAGGATCACATCAAGGGTGTGTAAGGGACTCTCTTGATGCTGACCCAGCTCATACCAGCGTTGCTCGTCATTAAATACCTGCAATGGCGCCATGCGGGCCATTGCAACGCCATCTCTGCTGTAGAGGTCGTCCATTTCCATATAACGCAGGTTCCAGCCTCGGTGCTGGGCTGCCTGCAACATTGCTAGAGTGCTGTCTTTGTGAAACTTGATATCGTCGATGGGATCCATGACGACGCCCAGGGTTATAGTCATCTCTTTTTTACCATTGTGGCTGGTTTCGCTGTTAGCTTACTTTAGCAAAATTCAACAACGCCAGCTAAGCGCAGCTGGTATTCTTCTGGTGTCGACGCCAGAAGAAAATTTATCTGTGTGGACACGAACTTATGGATTGAACCTAAATAATGTGTTAAAAAATTGTCATAAAGCGCAGGCCACCGGGTGAGTTCAGGTGGTATTGCCATCAAACCTAGAAACAGGAAAAGGATGGGGGATACGTGACTAGCGAGGCACCAACAGGGCTGCAAGGTCTAAAGGTCATGGTCATTGATGACAGCAAGACGATACGGCGGACCGCCGAAACCTTGCTGAAAAAAGAAGGTTGCGAGGTCATTACAGCTAATGACGGATTTGAGGCCCTCTCTAAGATCGCTGACCATAACCCCAGTATTATCTTCGTCGATATTATGATGCCCCGTCTTGATGGCTATCAGACTTGCGCCCTTATCAAACACAATCAGAAATTCAAAAATACACCGGTAATCATGCTCTCGAGTAAGGACGGGCTGTTTGACCGTGCGCGCGGGCGTATCGTGGGTTCAGAGCAGTATCTAACCAAGCCCTTTACCAAAGAAGAGTTGCTGGGTGCGATTGATCAACATGTGTTGAACAAGGCGTCCTGAGAGAATAGCTCGATCATCCAACTGGATGGTTATCTTCATTTAACTTATTGAAATATATGCAGGAGTACAGCAATGGCGCAGATCTTGATCGTTGATGATTCGCCAACCGAGATCCACGTGTTAACCACGATTCTGGAGAAGCTGGGGCATAGCATTGCAACGGCGCCTAATGGTGAAGAGGGGATAACACAGGCCAAGGAGCTTAAACCCGATCTGATTTTGATGGATGTGGTGATGCCGGGGATGAATGGTTTTCAGGCTACACGCCAGATAAGTAAGGATGCGGAGACCGCACATATTCCCATTATCATTGTGACCACCAAGGATCAGGAGACGGATCGGGTCTGGGGCCTGCGTCAGGGTGCCAAAGACTATCTGACCAAACCGGTGGACGAGGCGACCCTCATTGAGAAGGTGGGGGCGCTGCTGGCTGGTTAGCGAGCCGCAGATGCAAAATAAGTACTATGGATAAAGCTCCTATACTCCTGCTGCATGAACTGGCGCAGCGTAGTCGCGATCAGGCGCATAGTCTGCCGCAGCAGATCGAGGTTAAGGCCACCTGGGAAGGGGTAGGTTTTCGTATGCAAGACAGGAGCTGGGTCGTACCCCTGGATCAGGTTAAGGAGATCCTGACCAAGGTGAATATCAGCCACATCCCCGGTGCCAAGGAGTGGGTAAGAGGTGTTGCCAATGTTCGGGGAAACCTGTTGCCAATCCTTGATTTAAAGGGGTTCCTCTCTGGGCAGGTGACGAAAATGTCGCGGCAAAGCCGCATCCTGGTGATGCAGCACAAAGGTGTCGTAGCAGGGCTGTTGGTCGAGGAGGTGATGGGGATGCGCCACTTCCTTGAGGAGGAGTTCAGTGCCGATATCTCTGATCTGGATGTACCATTCAATCAGATGTTGATGGGGCAGTACCGACAGCGTGGTGAGTCCTGGGGGGTGTTTAACATCAACCAGCTTGCGGAGATTCCGGAGTTTATGCAGGTTGCGGCCTGATTCCCTGGTGGAAAGACAGGCCGATAATAATTTACAAGTTTAGGGACATCCCAGAGTTTAGGAGCAGAGTAAGATGAAGTTGCCGTTCAAATTGAAGAAACCCTCAGCAGCGAAGAGTGGTGCGAAAGCGAGCTCGAACGCTTCCGCTACCAATGCCGGTCTGACGGTCATCATCGCCTTCCTGGCCATATCTCTGGTTGTGACATTCATTATCTTCGTGCTGGTAAACACCCAGGATGGATACGACAAGGAGTATTTGGGACTGCTCGGTGAGGAGCGGGTCCTCTCTCAGCGGATCTCCAAGTTTGCCGGTCAGGCAAACCGTGGTCTCCCTGTTACCTTCGATGCTTTGACCAAACACCGCGAAGAGTTCGCCTCTAACCTCAAACTGTTACAGGCTGGTGACCCGGATAGTGGTATGCCCCCTTCCTCTGATGCTGCTGTTCAGGAGAAGCTCACTGGCGTAGTGGCAAACTGGAGAAAGTACAATAGTAATGCCACCGTTATTATCGAGGCCCGTGGTGTGGTTGTGGCACTGCGTGAAATCGTCAGGTTGATTAACGACAACTCGGCACAGCTGATTGCCCTGACCGATGAGGTGGCAACGCTGATGGCAGAGAAGGGCGCCACCCCGGATCAGGTCTATATCGCCAGCCGTCAGTTAATGCTTTCACAGCGTATTATCAGTAACGTAAACCGGGTACTCGAGGGCGGTGAAGGTGCGGTTACCGCGGCTGACCGTTTCGGCCGGGATGCCGCTCTTTACGGTCGTGTCATCAACGGTCTGCTGGAGGGTGATAAGAGCCTGAATATTCGCGCGGTTGATGACGATGAGGTGCTGGCGAAGGTAGAGGATGTCAGCGACCTGTTCGACATGCTTGGGCAGCAGGTGAGCGGTATCCTCGAGCGTAGCCCCGAGATGTTCCTGGTTTCCGAGGCGATCCAGAATGTACTGGACGACTCAGACAAACTGCTCAACAGTATTTCTGAGCTGGATCAGTCCTATCAGGACTCGATAGAGACTCGCCTGATATCCACCAATATCGGTGTTATCTTTGCGGTACTCACAGTCCTTCTGTTGATACTTCTTGGTATGCGACTGAAGCGTGACGGTGACCGCCGACTGGCGGAAACCGATTCACAGCGCCAGGCCACTGAAGAGCAGAACCGTCGTAGCCAGCAGGCGATCATGCGATTACTGGACGAGATGGGTGACCTCGCGGATGGTGACCTTACAGTAAATGCCACGGTAACCGAGGATATTACCGGGGCGATCGCCGATTCCATGAACTTCACCATCGACGCACTGCGTAGCCTGGTAGAGGCGATCAACACCACAGCCACTCAGGTAACCAGTGCGGCCGAGAAGACGCAGGCCACCGCGACCCACCTTGCTGAGGCGAGTAACCACCAGGCGCAGCAGATTGCATCGGCGAGTACTGCGGTTAACGAGATGGCGATCTCCATCGAAGGCGTATCGAAAAATGCCGATCAGCTGGCGGAGGAGTCACAGCGCTCGGTAGACATTGCGAAGAAGGGTGCCGAGGCGGTACAGAAGACCATCAACGGAATGGACATCATCCGTGAGCAGATTCAGGAGACCTCCAAGCGAATCAAACGTCTGGGAGAGTCCTCTCAGGAGATTGGGGATATCGTTGAGCTGATTAACGACATCGCCGAGCAGACCAACATCCTGGCGCTTAACGCTGCTATCCAGGCGGCGATGGCGGGTGAAGCCGGACGAGGCTTCGCGGTGGTTGCGGACGAGGTAACCCGACTGGCGGAACGCTCCTCTGATGCGACCAAGCAGATTGAGGCTCTGGTAAAAACCATCCAGACCGATACCAACGAGGCGATCATCTCGATGGAGCAGAGTACTTCCGGGGTAGTCGCCGGTGCCAAGATTGCCGAGGATGCCGGTGCGGCGCTGAGTGAGATCGAGAGCGTATCTGCGCACCTGGCGGAACTGGTACAGAGCATTACCAGTGCCACCCGTCAGCAGGCGAATGCAGCCTCTAACATCTCCGATACCATGAACGTTATCCAGGAGATCACCACACAGACCTCAGAGGGTACTAATCAGACCGCACAGTCCATCGGAAACCTGTCTGATCTGGCCAGTGAGCTGAAGCGTTCAGTATCCGGCTTTAAGCTGCCTGAGTAAGCGGGGGCGAATAAGAGATCGCGATGTTAGCGGCGATACGTGTGCAGGGTGGTAACGGGGAAGGCCAGGTGGCGATGCCGGAGCTGGACGAACAGCAGTTTGACCGTTGGGCAGAATTACTGGAACAGCGCCTCGGTATTGCCATAACACCACAGCGCAAAACCTTCCTCTCCTCAAAGCTGCGAATGCGTATGCGTGAGCAGGGGCTTGGTGACTTTGATAGTTATTATAATCTGGTCACTTCGCCGCAACTGGGGCAGATGGAGTGGAACCGCTTGCTGGACCTGCTGACGATCCATGAGACCCGCTTTAACCGCCATCCAGCCTCTTTTCGTCTGCTCGCGGAGTACTATCTGCCGCAGCTTTTACAGCAGTCGGCTGATGTAGTTAAGGTCAAGGCCTGGAGTGTTGGCTGTGCCAGTGGTGAAGAGGCTTACTATCTGGCGATGGTATTGGATCGTGCCCTGGCGGACTATCACAGCAAGGCGTATTACGGCGTGCTCGGTTCAGATGTGAGTCTGGAAAGCCTGTCACAGGCCCGTCGCGGCCGCTATACAGAACAGCGCCTGGCGGGAATGGATTCGGAGACTGTAAATCGTTATTTCGAACCTTGTGATGAGGGTTATCGTGTCGTCGATACATTACGCCAGCGAGTCGCTTTTTCGCAGATTAATGTACAGAGCCTGGAGCAGGCTCCACTGGAGAAGCTAGACATTATCTTTTGTCAGAATCTCCTGATCTATTTTGCACAGGAAAAGCGTCACGAGATCGTCAGGGTACTAACGCAATTTCTTAAGCCGGGAGGAGTATTAATACTCGGTGTTGGTGAAATCATCGGCAGGCAGCCAGAAGGGCTCGAAACATTGAAATTTGAAGATACATTGGCGTATCGAAGAATAAAGGATTAAGGGTACGACTGTATGCAAATGGCTGAACAGTTTGATATCAGCACCTTGGCCTGGGTCAAGGGTGAGATCGACGAGACGCTGAAACAGGCGAGGATCGCCCTTGAGGCCTATGTCGAAGATCCGGACGATGAGTCACAGCTTGAGTTTTGTATCAGCTATGTGCATCAGGTCTACGGTACCCTGCACATGGTCGAACTGCTGGGCGCAGCCCTGTTTGCCGAAGAGGTCGAAAAGTTTGCCGTTGCCCTGAGGGGTGATGGCATCGAAAACAGCGAGCAGGGCTTCGAGCTGTTGATGCGAGCGATTTTACAGCTACCGGACTACCTTGAGAGCCTGCTCGCCGGTCAGCAGGACAACCCTGTTTCACTGCTGCCACTGCTTAATGAAATGCGCGGCATGCGCGGTGAGCAGAGTCTGAAAAAAGAGAATTACTTCAGTCCCGACCTCAATATCGAGGCACCGGCGCGGGAAACCACACCGCCGGAGAATGTTACAACCCAGTTGGTGGCCAGGAAGGTTCATCCTTATCTTTTGCCTGCATTGACAAAATTGATTAAGGGTACTGATCAGGCTGCCAGCCTGAAGACTATCGCCACCGTCATCGAAAAGTTGCTGCAGATTGCTGAGGGTAGTGTCTCTCGCCGCCTGTTGTGGGTCGCTTCGGCCTTTACCGAGGCGCTACGGGACGGTTCCCTGGAGCTGGGCAAAGAGACCAAGCCCCTGCTGGGCAAGATTGAACAGCAAGTCAGAGTACTGGTGGCGAAGGGCGAAGCAGGGCTGCAAAACGATAGCGTAAATACCCTGTTAAAAGGGTTGCTTTATCAGCTGGCCCACTCCGGCGCTGAGGGCAGTCGGGCGACTGCAGTAAAAACAGCATTCCATTTAGAAGATTTTGCGGCAGCGGCAGATGCGGCGCTCGGCGGCATGAATGCCGAGCTCAAGCAGACCGTCTCCTCGGATATTATGGAGGAGCTTGCTCGCGTTAAGGATGTCTTCGATATCTATGTGCGTAGTGATCGCAGTAATACCGAGAGTCTGGCGCCAATGGTTGAGAGCCTCAGCAATATGGCCGAGACGCTCAGCCTGTTGCAGGAGGAGAGTCTGCATGCCGCACTCAAGGCGCAGGTCGGAGTGGTACAGCAGCTGCTGAGCGGTGAGATCGAGACCAGTGATGACACCCTGATGGGTATTGCCGGAGCGATTCTGGCTGTCGAGTCGGCGCTTGGTGATTGGGGCAACGTCGCGCCATTGGAGAAGGCCGACGCGCAAGACGAGCAGGTAGCCGATGCCGATGCCTCACCGGAGGCCGTGGCGGAACACCAGCGTGTGACTCGCCAGGTAATGAAGGAGGCGCGTGACGATCTGATCAAGGTTCGCGAAGCCGTTAGCAGTTATCTGGAGAAGCCGGAAGACAAGGCTGTACTGGAGCAGATACCGGGTTTATTGCACCTGGTCATTGGTAGCCTCAACCTGCTTTCTTACAAACGTGTGGCACAGACCTTAGCTTCATGTCGTGAATTCGTCGAGCGTGAGCTAATTGCTGCCGATGTCATCCCTGAAGCGGTGAAGCTGGATGCCCTGGCTGATGCCGTGATGAGTATCGAATACTATCTTGAGGCTTTCGTACAGAGCCGGGTGCATCCGGGCTCCGTGCTGGAGGTGGCTGAGAACGCCGTAGCCTTAATGGGTTACCCGGCTGGTGAAGAGGCCATCGAGCCAGTTGAGACCGAGGTGATTACCTTGGAGGCTCCCTCCGATGAAGGCGCAGAGGAGCTGGTCGAAGAGGTTGCCTTGGAGGTTGCAGAAGACAGTGCGGCGTCACTGTCGCTGGAGACTCCCCCGGAGGACATTACACTGGCGGAGATTGAAGTACCGCCTGTTGAGCCCGAGCTGGTGTTGCAGGAACCGGTCGCTGCTGTGGCAGAAGAAACACCTGCAGTGAGTAAGCCCCAGGGTGCCGCTACCGTTGAGGTGGATGAGGAGATCCTGGAGATCTTCGTCGAAGAGGCCGAAGAGGAACTGGAGAAGATTGGCTACCTGCTGCCCAGGTGGGCCAGCAACCCGGGAGATCAGGAGAGCCTGAAGGATCTACGTCGCAGTTTCCATACCATCAAGGGCAGCGGTCGCCTGGTCGGTGCAAGCGAACTTGGTGAATTTGCCTGGGCATTTGAGAGCATGCTCAACCGGATTATTGACGGTACGCTTGCCAGTAATGCGACCATTTTCGATATGCTGGAACAGGCACATGAGGTCCTTCCTGAACTAGTCGAACACTTTAAGGGCGGTGCCGCACCCGGCGACGATGCAGAGATGCTGCGGCAGATGGCTGAGGAGATCGTACAGCCGGGAGGCGTCAAGGCTGCAGAGCCCGAGAAGGCCCCCGTCAGTCTCCCCGTTGAGGAAGCTGCAAAGGCGGAGGAAGAAGCGGCTACGGCAGCCGCCGCTGCGGAGTTGCCCGATCTCGACCCCGTGCTACTGGAAATCTATAGCAAGGAGTCACAGGGCCACCTGGAGGTGATCAGTGAATACCTGCAGCAGGTAGCAGCGGGCGGCAGTCGCAAGGTCGACGAGCCGGTGATCCGCGCTCTGCACACCCTCAAGGGCAGCTCCAACATGGCCGGCATCAAGGGTGTTTCCGAGGTGAGTGCTTCACTGGAGAAGTACTGCCGGACGTTACAGGCACTGCATGAAAAGGTTAACGATAAGGGCCTGCTCGCACTGCAGCAGTGTGTCGATTATGTAAACGCGATGCTCGCTTACCTGCTGGATAACTCCAGCTCTTACCCCGACAACAGCGAGGCCAGACAGCTCGCAGATGAGGTTTATGCCGAGGTTCAGCACCTGGAACACGTGGCTGACGCCAGGCCTGAGGCAGGTCTTGCCAGTGTTGCTGAAGTCGAAGAGATCGATCTTGAAGTGGGCGTTGAAGAGCTGATAGCCGAGCCCGTTGAGGAGATATCCCTTGAGCTGGAGGCCAGCGATATCGAATCACCTGCCGATCTATTGGCAGAAGAAGAGATTGAGCTTGAAGCCGGGGCAGATGAATTGCTGGAGATGGCTCTGGATGCTGTCTCTGCACCCGAAGAGATCTCGCTGGAGCCGCTGGGGTCAGAGGAAGAGCTGAGCGAGGTAGATGAGCTCGTCATCGAATGGGCAGCGGAGCCTGAAGAGTTAACTGCTGAGCAGGCCGCTCCCGAGCCGCAGCTTGCGGCCACGCCCGTCGCTACCTTCGAGGGTGATTATGATCCGGAATTACTGGAGATCTTCATCGAAGAGGGTGTTGATATCCTGGATGCCAGTGAGCAGACACTGCAGGAGTGGGTAGATAGCCCCGATGACCGCTCGCTGGTCGAGGCACTGCAGCGCCAACTGCATACCCTCAAGGGCGGCGCTCGCATGGCGGGTATTACGCCGATCGGCGACTTAAGTCACAGTTTAGAGTCCACCATTGACGCCGTGGTCGACGGCATTATGGATCGCAGTCCCGCGATGATGGACCTGCTGCAGCTCTCACACGACCGCCTGGTCACCATGCTGGAGCAGGTACGTAATCAGGAACCGGTGGTCTCCGGTGATGACCTGATCGCGCGGGTTGAGGCACTGGCCCACCCGCAGGCAGTCGCTGAAGAGATCACGGTAGAGCCTGCCGCTACGGCAGAAGTTGCACCAGTGGTTGAAGAGGCTATCGAGCTGCTGGAACCTGAACTCGTTGTCGAGGAGGGTGAAGCCGAAGAGCTGATGGAGTTAGAAGTACTGGACGAGGCAACTGAGGTTGCTGCAGTCAGTGGTCTGACTGAACTGGATACCTTGTTTGAGCGCTTTGCCGAGAACCTGGTCGCCTGGCAGCGTGATATTAATGATACCCACCTCTTTACGGCTCTGAATGACTCTGTTGACGCCTTGAATCTAGGCTGTCATGCCACATCAATCACACCTCTCATTGAGATCGCCGATGCAGTACAGGTGCTGGTTAGTGCCATTGTTGATGGCCATGTGGCAGCTAGCGATAAGGTCGCAGACCTCTTCACCCTGGCCTCTGAGCGGATGCACCTCATTGTTAATCAGCAGCGTGATAACAAGCCGCTAGATAACGGACTGTTTCTGATTAGCAGCATTCGTGAGTTGATTGCCGAGGGGCTGGCCCGTGAGGAGGGTATCAGCGACGATATTGTTGTTGATATCGAGCAGGCTAAAAAGAAAACGGAAAAAGAGACCGAGGCTGACGGCAAGCGCCGTAAGGCACCGCGTATACAGCAGGAGGTGGTGCGGGTACGTGCCGACCTGCTTGATGACCTGGTTAACTTCGCTGGAGAGGTAAGTATCTATCGCTCACGTGTAGAGCAGCAGATCGGCACCTTCGGTTCCAACCTTGAGGAGATGGATCAGACCATCCTGCGTCTTCGCGAACAGTTGCGTCAGGTCGAGATTGAGACCGAGGCACAGATCGACTCACGTCGAGCCGAGGCGCAGAAGCAGGGTTATGATGACTTCGACGCACTGGAGTTTGACCGCTTTACCGATATGCAGACCCTGTCACGTTCGATGGCCGAGAGTCTGAATGACCTGCTCAGTATCGAGGAGATGCTGCGTGGTCTCTCCCGTGAAACTGAAACACTATTGCTGCAACAGGCCCGGGTAAACACCGAGCTACAAGAGAGCCTGATGCATACCCGCATGGTGCCGATGGTAGAAAGTGCACCACGCCTTCGTCGGGTCGTTCGCCAGACAGCGTCAGAGCTTGGCAAACGCACCTCCCTGAGTTTTGAGGGGGCCGAGGTTGAGATGGACCGTAACGTGGTCGAGCGGATGATGGCCCCGTTAGAGCATATGTTGCGCAACTCGATCGCCCACGGTATCGAGGATAAGGAGAGCCGTAAAAAAGCGGGTAAACCGGACGAGGGGAGTATCAAGATCTCCCTTACCCGTGAAGGCTCAGAAATCGTTATTCGTGTCAGTGACGATGGCGGCGGTATCAACCTGGATGCGGTAAAAAAGAAGGCGATTGATCGCGGCCTGATGCAGCCCGGGGCGCAGCTTACCGATCAGGAAATCATGCACTTCATTCTGGAGTCCGGTTTCTCCACCGCCGCCTCACTGAGCCAGGTTGCCGGTCGCGGTGTCGGCATGGACGTGGTAAACAGCGAGATTAAACAGCTCGGTGGCGTACTGGAGATTGACTCGGAATATGGTAAAGGCAGCCTGTTTACCGTGCGTCTGCCGCTAACCCTGTCAGTCAGTCGCGCCCTGCTGGTCTATGTGGGTGATGATATCTATGCCATCCCGCTACCCAGTATCAGCGGTATCGAGCGTATCGCGGGGGTTGATCTGGAGAGTGCTCTTGACTCAGAAAGTCCGAGCTTCAACTGGGTGGGTGAAGATTATAATTTGATGCACCTCACCGGTGTACTAGGCGCAGGTAAGGGCCTGGTACATCTGGGCACTAAACAGCCACTGCTGATGACCAATAGTGGTGGACATCGTGTCGCCTTTGCCGTTGACGGTCTTATCGGTAGCCGCGAAATCGTGGTGAAAAGTCTCGGACCACAGTTAAGTAATCTGCAGGATCTGGCTGGTGCCACTATTCTTGCGGACGGTAGTGTGGCCCTGATCATCGACATGCCCGCACTGGTACGCCGTGGTCTTGCGAAACTGGGCAGCGAGGCTGTCGTTAAAGAGGTTGCAGCTATCCAGCGTGAGCCGGTGGTGATGGTAGTGGATGACTCCATCACCGTGCGCAAGGTTACCGAACGCCTGCTTAAGCGCAACAATATGAAGTGCGTGACGGCTAAAGACGGTGTGGATGCAATCACCGTGCTTGATGAGGTGATACCGGATGTGATGCTGCTTGATATTGAGATGCCGCGCATGGATGGCTTTGAACTGGCGACGCATATTCGTAACTCAGAGCAGCTTAAGCAGATCCCGATTATCATGATCACCTCTCGTACCGGTGACAAACATCGCCAGCGTGCCATGGAAATCGGCGTCAACGACTATATGGGTAAGCCCTATACTGAGGTCGACCTGCTGGCAAATATTGAAAAGTTGCTTGAGAAAGCGTGAAGGTGAGACGAGGCAATGGCTGAAATGGCAGAGCAACAGTTGAGCGAGGATGAGCTGGCCGAGATCAGTGTTCGCTGCTTGACACTCAATTTATATGGCATGGCGCTGCTGCTGCCCAACACCCTGGTGGCAGAGGTGAGCGATGCGCCGTCGGTGACGGCAGCTGCCAATACACCAGAGTGGCTCAGTGGGTTTGTTTCCTGGCGTGGGCGTAACGTGCCGCTGATCTCCTTCGAACAGTTACTAGGGGGCGATACCCCGACACGTCACGGTGAGAGTCACATGGTGATCCTCAACACCCTGAACAATAATCCGCGCGTACCTTTTATCGCCGTTGAGATTCAGGGGCTACCGCATCTGTCATTACTGAAGCACGGGATGATCGAGTATGACGAAAGCGAAAAAGGCGAAGAGCCTGTGGTACTCTCTCGCCTGCGTATCGATGGCGAACTGCTGATGGTGCCGAACATCGATGCAATTGAGCGAATGCTGGAGAATCTGGGTATTTCCGCATGATTGATTTTTTTGGGGGTAGAGTGATTAATCGTAACTTATTTAGTGCCGTGGTCTCGGTGACTGTGGTGGCAGGCCTGATGGTTGTACCCGGTATTTCTCGCGCTGATGTGCAGACTGAACTGGAAGAACGGCAGAAGATCGTTGCTGAGGTGGAGCGGCGCCAGGCAGATGAGGCTGCACGCACTAGGGCAATGGAGGCGGGCCTGGAGCGCTCAACACTCTGTGCCACCTGTCACGGGGCCGATGGCAACGCCAGGAAGCCCGAGTACCCTAATTTGGCCTCACAAAATCCTGCCTACATTATCGAACAGATGGCAAAGTTTAAGGATGGCAGGCGCAAGAGTTTCGTCATGGAGGCACTGGTTCGCAGTTTCACCATGGAAGATAAGATCAATCTGGCGCTCTATTTCTCTTCACACCAGCTCAAACCGGTTGCCGATACCAACCCGCTGCTGGCTGCCCAAGGTGAGAGAAAATACAAAGAAGTGTGCGCCATGTGTCACGGCGAAAGTGGTCGCGGTGAGAAGGGGTATGCCCGACTTGCCGGTCAGCAAATGGGTTACGTGATGATGAATCTGAAGCGCTTCCGTGCCAATGCACTCAGGGCGACTGATTTTGATGAGACCAAGCGCACCAATGCCCGCATGGAGCAGGTGACGCAGTTTCTTAGTGATGAAGATATCGAGGGGCTGGCACACTACATCGCTGTAATGAAGTAGTCGACGAAGTAGTGGGTTTTAGCCTAAATCCCCCCAGCGGGATTGAATCGCCGCTAGCGCAGTCAGCGCGGCGGTTTCAGTACGCAGCACCCGCGGACCGAGCCGCATCCCGCGATATCCAGCCGTGATCGCGGCCCCGCGCTCTTTTTCCGAGAGTCCACCCTCGGGGCCGATCAGCAGAGTGCATGACAAGTCTTTGAGTTGCAGTCCCGAAATGCCGGATTCTGCCCGATGATCCAGCAGCAGCCCTGTCCCGCCTAACGGTTGTTGTAACCACTCATTGAGTGAAACCATGGGCAGCAGCTCCGGTAGGGTATTGCGACCACATTGCTCGCAGGCACTGATAATCACTCCACGCCAGTGTTCCATCCTTTTTTGCAGCCGTTCCCCTTTGAGGTTGACCACGCTACGCTCGGTGTTGACGGGGACGATGCGGCTGATCCCGAGCTCCACCGCTTTCTGGATCGTATAGTCCATGCGTTCACCCTTGGAGACACCCTGTGCCAGGGTAAGCTGCAATGGTGATTCGCAGCTGCTCTCCCGCCGCTCACCACACTCAACCGATAATTCGCGCTTGGTCGACTCGACAATATGTGCCGGGTACTCGCCACCGTGGCCATCAAACAGTACCAGTTCATCCCCGACGCTAAGCCGGAGAACCCGCCCCACATGACGTGCCGCGCTGGTGTTTAGCGAGACGCGACCACCTGTGGAGAGGGGTTCAGAATGAAATATACGGGGAATACGCATGCCCTAGCTCAGTATCAGAGGCCGAGACTGGTCCAGATGGTACGGGTGGGTGCGACCTGATTCATGCTGTAGAAGTGGAGGCCGGGAGCTCCCGCTTCCAGCAGGCGTCGACACAACTCTGTGGTGACATCAAGACCGAAGGCTCGCAGTGACTGGGTATCATCACCGTAGGCCTCAAGGCGTAGACGCAGCCAGCGCGGGATGTCGGCACCGCACATCTCGGAGAAGCGGGCGAGGTTCTTGATGTTGGTGATCGGCATGATTCCCGGCACGATCGGGATCTCGATGTTGCGTTTCTCACACTCTTCGACAAAGCGCAGATAGGCATCGAGATTATAGAAGTACTGGGTGATTGCCGCATTGGCACCCGCACTGACCTTGTTGGCGAAGTTGTCGAGATCCGCGCTAGCCGAGGTGGACTGCGGATGAAATTCGGGGTAGGCCGCGACCTCGATATGGAAGTGATCGCCGGTCTCGCTGCGTATAAATTCCACCAGTTCATTGGCATAGTGAAAGGCCCCCGCCTCACGCATCCCCGAAGGCATGTCGCCACGCAGGGCCACGATGCGTTTAACACCCATCTCGATATAGCCGTTGAGCAGTCCACGAATGTCATCCTTGCTGGAGCCGATGCAGGATAGGTGAGGGGCGGTATCAAGACCGGCGGCGCTCATCTCGCGCACCGTCTCAATGGTTCCCTCCTGCGTCGAACCGCCGGCACCAAAGGTGACCGAGACATACCTGGGATTCAGTTTTGCCAGCTCGTCGCGAGTTTCGCGTAGCTTGGCGGCGCCCTCGTCAGACTTGGGCGGAAAAAATTCGAAGCTAAACTGTTTGGGGTGCTGTTTTTGGGATTCCATGGCACGCTCCATAAAGTAAAAGGCGGGGCTGAGCCCCGCCATGATAAGGCGATTAGTAACGGTAGTGATCGGGCTTGTAGGGGCCTTCTACCGGCACGTCGATATAGTCGGCCTGTCGCTGGGTCAGCTCGGTCAGCTGGATACCGAGTTTCTTCAGGTGCAGACGTGCAACCTTCTCATCCAGAACCTTGGGCAGGACGTAGACCTTATTCTGGTACTCATCCCCGCGGGTGAAGAACTCAAGCTGCGCCATTACCTGGTTGGTGAAGGAGGCGGACATAACGAAGCTGGGGTGGCCGGTGGCACAGCCCAGATTCACCAGACGACCCTCGGCCAGCAGGGTAATACGCTTGCCATCGGGGAAGATGATGTGATCGACCTGTGGCTTTATGTTCTCCCACTCGTACTGGCGCAACGAGGCAACCTCAATCTCAGAGTCGAAGTGCCCGATGTTGCAGACAATAGCCTCGTTCTTCATCGCCGCCATGTGGTCGTGGGTGATCACAGCCTCGTTACCGGTGGTGGTGACGAAGATGTCGCCCATCTTGCACGCCTCATCCATGGTGATTACACGGTAGCCTTCCATTGAGGCCTGCAGCGCACAGATAGGATCGATCTCGGTGACAAAGGTGGTGGCACCCATACCGCGGAACGCCTGGGCACAGCCCTTGCCAACGTCACCGTAACCGAGCACTACGGCGATCTTGCCTGCGATCATGACATCGGTGGCACGCTTGATACCATCGAGCAGTGACTCACGACAGCCATAGAGGTTGTCGAACTTCGATTTGGTGACCGAGTCGTTGACGTTCATCGCCGGGAACAGCAGTGAGCCATCCTTTTCCATGTGATAGAGGCGGTGCACACCGGTGGTGGTCTCTTCGGTAACGCCCTGAATCTCGTTGGCGATATCGGTCCACTTGCTGCCATCTAGCGGCAGGTTGCGGCGCAGTACGTCAAGGATCGCAACGTACTCTTCATTATCGCCCTCTTTGGCATCCGGCACGGCACCGGCCTTTTCGAACTCCACGCCCTTATGAACCAGCAGGGTGGCGTCACCGCCATCGTCGAGGATCATGTTGGGCTTCTGACCATTGGGCCAGTTGAAGGCCTGCTCGGTACACCACCAGTACTCCTCAATGGTCTCACCCTTCCAGGCGAAGACCGGAATGCCTTGTGCGGCAATCGCGGCAGCGGCGTGATCCTGGGTGGAGAAGATGTTGCAGGAAACCCAGCGTACTTCGGCACCGAGCTCTACCAGGGTCTCGATCAGTACGGCGGTCTGGATGGTCATGTGCAGAGAGCCCATGATGCGGGCACCCTTAAGGGGTTTGGCTGCACCGAACTCCTCGCGCAGTGCCATCAGACCGGGCATCTCAGTCTCGGCAATGGCGATCTCCTTACGGCCCCAATCGGCCAGGGAGATGTCAGCGACTTTGTAGTCAGAAAAATCAGACATATTTCTCTCCAAGTATCGTTTGGAGCGCAGTTGAAGGGATTGCCTTAATCGAGCCTGACGGAGAGTCCGCTGCAGCGCTCCTCGATTAAGGAGGGCACCACCCGGTTACGGGTGATGCAGGATTTCAATTATAGACCGGCTGCCGCCTTAAGTGCCTCGGCTCTGTCGGTACGCTCCCAGGGCAGATCGAGATCGTCACGTCCAAAGTGTCCATAGGAGGCGGTACCCTGATAGCGGGGCTTGAGCAGATCCAGCATCTGGGTGATGCCGTAAGGGCGCAGGTCAAAGTGCTCACGAATCAGTTCGATGATGCGTGGCTCTCCAATATTGGCGGTACCGAAGGTATCTACGCTAATCGAGGTCGGCTCGGCGACACCGATAGCGTAGGAGACCTGAACCTCGCAGCGATCGGCAAGCCCGGCGGCAACAATATTCTTTGCCACGTAGCGTCCGGCATAGGCGGCAGAACGGTCGACTTTAGACGGGTCCTTGCCGGAGAAGGCGCCACCGCCGTGACGGGCCATGCCACCGTAGGTATCGACGATGATCTTACGGCCGGTGAGGCCTGCATCTCCCACCGGACCACCAATGATGAACTGGCCGGTCGGGTTGATGTGGTACTGGGTGTCGCTGGTGAGCCACTCGGCGGGCAGTACCGGTTTGATGATCATATCCATCACCGCATCGCGTAGATCAGACTGGCTGATCTCCGGGTTGTGCTGGGTGGAGAGAACGATGGCATCGATGGCTACCGGCTTGCCGTCCTGGTAGCGGAAGGTGACCTGGCTTTTGGCATCGGGGCGCAGCCAGTCCAGCTCGCCATTCTTGCGCACCTCAGCCTGTCGACGTACCAGACGGTGGGCGTAGGTGATGGGAGCGGGCATCAGCACGTCAGTCTCGTTGCTGGCATAGCCGAACATCAGACCCTGGTCACCGGCCCCCTGATTCTCCTTATCCTCACGATCGACACCCATGGCGATATCGGGTGACTGTTCACCCAGAGCATTGAGCATGGCGCAGGTTTCGCCATCAAAGCCGATATCTGAGCTGGTGTAGCCGATGCTATTAACGGTATCGCGGACGATGCGCTCGTAGGGGATATTGGCACTGGTGGTGATCTCGCCGGCCAGCACGACCATGCCGGTCTTTACCAGCGTTTCGCAGGCGACACGGGCATTGGGATCCTGTTCCAGGATGGCATCAAGGATGGCATCGGAGATCTGATCGGCCATCTTGTCCGGGTGGCCCTCGGAGACCGATTCAGAGGTAAAGAGGTAGTTATCATTCATTTAGCTATGTCCGCTTATCGTTTAGCTACTAAACACCGCCAGCAGAGCCGACGAGACAATTAAAGTCGGGGATTATAGGCGTTTTTTCAATGTCTTGTCTCTCAAATATGCGTAGTTGGCGGGCTGATCGAGTGACACAGGGGGTATCAAGTTGAATATTTAACCCGACAAAACAGGCCTAACCTATTGATTTCAAGTAGGCAATCGGGGTGGTTGGGTGTATGGCTATTGCTCCAACGGGCCAAATCGGGGAGAATCTCCCGTTCTATTTTACTGGGGTAGTGTCTCTGTTGCTTAACAGAACGCCGGTATAGTGGGTGTGCGATGGCATCCGATCAGGTGTTTGCCCGACAGTATGAAAGGTTCCACTGTCTCTTTTATGAGGCCATTACAGGAACGAATTTGTCGCGGCTTTACCGGAACAAATACCATCGTAGAAATTTTTCGGTTCCGTTCCACAGTGAAGAAGGGGAATCGCCAGAGGCGGTGAAACCCGGGACGGGGTTAACAATATTCATAATGAAAATCTTCTAAGGAGAAGCTGATGTCCAGCCGTAAAGACTTAGCCAATGCTATTCGTGCCCTGAGCATGGATGCGGTTCAGAAGGCCAACTCGGGTCACCCCGGTGCCCCCATGGGTATGGCCGATATCGCCGAGGTACTGTGGAACGGCCATATGAAGCACAACCCGAACAACCCCAAGTGGGCTGATCGCGACCGCTTCATCCTGTCCAACGGTCACGGCTCAATGCTGATCTACTCCCTGCTGCACCTCACCGGCTACGATCTCTCCATTGATGATCTGAAGCAGTTCCGCCAGCTTCATTCGCGTACCCCCGGTCACCCCGAGTACGGCTATGCGCCGGGCGTGGAGACCACCACCGGACCTCTGGGTCAGGGTATCACCAATGGTGTCGGTATGGCGATTGCCGAGAAGGCAATGGCCGGGCAGTTCAACCAGAAGGGCCACAACATTGTTGATCACCACACCTATGTATTCCTCGGTGATGGCTGCATGATGGAGGGTATCTCTCACGAAGCATGCTCCCTGGCCGGTACCCTGGGTCTGGGCAAGCTGGTTGCCTTCTGGGACGACAACGGTATTTCTATCGACGGTCACGTTGAGGGCTGGTTCACCGATGACACCCCCAAGCGTTTTGAAGCCTACGGCTGGCACGTGATTCCTGGCGTCGATGGTCACGATCCGGAAGCCCTGGAGAATGCCATTCAGATGGCCAAGGCGATGACCGACAAGCCGACCCTGATCTGCTGCAAGACCACCATCGGCTTCGGTTCCCCGAACAAGTCCGGCAGCCACGCCTGTCACGGCGCACCGCTGGGCCAGGATGAGATTAACCTGACCAAGGCTGCCCTCGGTTGGGAGCACGACGCGTTTGAAGTGCCTGCCGATGTTTATGCCGGTTGGGATGCGAAGGCGAAGGGTGCCGCTGCCGAGAAGGCGTGGAACGAGAAGTTCGAGGCCTACCGTGCCGAGTACCCTGAGCTGGCAGCCGAGTTCGAGCGTCGTTCAAACGGCGAGCTGCCTGCCGACTGGGCTGAGAAGTCCGCCGCCTACATCGCTGCGGTCAATGCTGATGCCAAGAGCCCGGCTACCCGTCAGGCTTCTCTGGCCGCTATCGAGGCCTACTCGCCGATGCTGCCGGAACTGTTCGGTGGTTCTGCCGACCTCGGTTGCTCCAACCTGACCGAGTGGTCCGGTTACAAGCCGATGGATGCCAACGAGGAAGCCAACTACGTGCGTTACGGTGTGCGTGAGTTC